>JAJPKB010000234.1 GCA_021323915.1 Chloroflexota bacterium
AGGTCGTCGAAGCGCGCCGTTTCGACGCCGTTGGGGATGACGTCGACTTTGTCCGTTGGCACGCGGAGCGCGGTCTCGACCTCGCCGGCCATGAAGCGGGAACAGCAGATGATCCGCCAGGACTCGTAGCTGAGCCACCACTCGACGTTGTGAATCGCTTGGGGCACTTCGCCGTTCACCGGGCCGCGCCCCCGCCCGTATTCCGTCGCGTGGATCGTCGTCACGACCGGCGTTTTGAACGCGTGCTTCAAGGCGATGGCGGACGGCGCGACGAGCCAATCGTGGGCGTGGACCAGGTCGAACGGTCCGTGCTGCTCCCAGATCCGTCGCCCTGCTTCTTCCAACGGCACGTTCGTGCGGGTCGCGCTGACGTAGAAGTTAGGCATCGGCTCGGATGGCGGATCGATTCGATGGACGACCGATACCCGACGGTTGCCGCCGGTTCTTGCTACGGCGGCAACGTCCTCTTCGGGTGGCCCTCCGACCCAACGGGGCACGATCAGGTGAACTTCGATACCCTCGTTGGTCAGCGCGGGCAATAACTCGGTGACGTGCTTTCCCAGCCCTCCGACGACGTGGGGTGGATACTCCCACGAAAACATCAGGATCTTCAACGACGAGAGTCCTCCGGCTCGGTGAGCTTCTTCCCGTAGATTTCGTAAGCCCAGCGCCCGAGGTGAAATCCGTGGCGCTGGTACAGAGTCTGAGAGCGGACGTTGTCTTCTTGAGTCGTGAGGCGAACCTGTTTCGCGCCGGCCCGATCGAGCTGAGAAAGTGCCGCGACGAGCAAAGCCGAGCCGAATCCGCGTCCCTGGTCGCTCGCGCGAACCGCCAGGCGATCCAGGTGCCCGTCCTGCCGGTAAATCGTGGTCGAGGCGTAGCCGACCATGCGCTCGTCTTCGAACCCGAGGATTACGCTGACGCCCGGCGTCGCGACGTAGGCGTTCCACTCCTCCGGGCTGTTCCACCAGAGCCAGGGAAACGATTCGCGCTCGAGGTCCAGAACTGAATCGCGATCGGCCGGCAAGTACGGACGAAAAACGAGCGACGAGGGCCGAGCCTCGATCCGACAGCTCGGCCGCTGATACTCGACGATGCGCTCGATGATCGACATTCCGGACTCTCGGCAAAAGTCTCGGTCGGCCGCGCGGCCTCCATAATCAAGCAGCAGCAGCTTCACGCCTCCCCGGGTCAGCGAATCCGTCAGGGCGGCGAGGAGGTCGCCGCGCAGCCGACCGCGAGTCACGTCGATCAGCTCGGCGATATCCGAGCGCCGTCGCCAGGGACCAGCCACCACGTACTGACGCCCACCGTCTCCGACGAACGCCATGCCGGGGTACTGCCGCACGTGATCGGCCAGGGTGTGCGGGTTGAAACGACTCACTAAGGGCAGCCGAACCCTGGCCGCCCAGACCGGCGTCAACGGCTCGATCGACGCGGCATCGTCATCGCGCGCTGGGGAGCCGATTCCGAAAATATTGACGATGGTTGATCCTCCACCCGAAACAACAGGTCTCCTGGATACGTTCCCGTAACGTGGCGTACCTCGGCGGCGGGCATCAGAGCTCCATTCGGACCGTATGGACCGAGAAGCCCGTGGTACCGGGTCGCCGACATCTCCTCGGCGACGGCCGAGCGATTCAAGCTACCTCGGTCGATCGCCCGCTGGAATGCCATGGCAACCAGCTTCACGCCGTCGTAGCCCACCGCCGCGTAAGGCTGGACCCGAGCCAAGCCGCCGATCCGGGCGACGAAAGAGCTCCACGCCGCCGAGGCCGGCGGTGCGGCGACCGGAGCCACGTAATCGTACGGTTGGTGGTCCGCCCACGCCGTGACCTCCGGCGAGTCGCACCAGGGAGCAATACAGATTAGCTGCTGAGCGCTTGCATTTCTAGCTAGCTCCGTCGCCGCCGGGGCCGGAGCGTCACCGCAGACGGCTTCGACGTCTCCGACGACGATGATACTCTGCCCCGCATCGCGCGCCTGCTCGCAGGAAAGTGCCGGGTCGACGTCGGCCTCTCCCCGCGTTTGACCGTTCCGCCTGAGATAGCGGTCCAGCGCCGAATAATACGTTTCGGGCGACGCGACCATCCGGTAGACGCCGGGCCCGGGCGCGACCGGCCCGGCGGCGAGCCAGACCATTCCAGCCTTGTGGTAGGTCGCGACCGCGTCCGTCGAATCAGTCCAGAGCTGCCCGACGACGGCGAGGACCGCTGGATCCTCCACTATATCGGCCGGTGTCGACGCGAGCTGCTCGTCAGGCGCGATGAGCAGGATACGGTATCCGTCGACGCCGCCTGCGGCGTCGATCTCCTCTTCTGCTAACCGAGCGCCCGCCAGCATGCTCTGACCATCCGCGGTCAGCGGCCCCGAATATGGGGCCACGATCGCCACTTTGATTATACCCCGCCAGGGAGTCTGACCGCGACAGGCGGCCAGCTCCGCCAGTGCGACGAGTACCGGCAGCGTAGCCAGAAGCGTTCGGAGACGAGCACCGATGGCTCGTCCTCCGCGATTATCCTTGAACTCGGACCCCTTCAAACGAGACGATTCCCATTGGAGTTATCTTTAGGCCCGACACGCCGGGACGGACGAGCTCGTAATCGGTGTCGAAGTAAAGTGGAACAATCGGCGCATCGTCGACGATCTGTTGCTGGGCTTGTCGATACAGCGCGATTCGCTGGTCGGTGCTCGCCTCCGAGGCCGCGCGAGACAGCAGATCATCCACGGCCGGTTTGTCGTATCCGGTGTCGTTCGATTGACTCGTCCCGTTGAACAGGATGTCCAGGAAATCCTGAGGGTCTGGATAGTCAGCGGCCCAGCCGAGATAGAACATTTGAAGCTTGTGGCTCTGAAGGTCGTCGTAGAAGGTGTTCTCCAACTGAACGACTTCGATGTTGACACCGAGGTTGTCGTGATACATCGTGGCGAGAGCCTCGGCGAACTGGCCGCTGCCGCCCGGAACTGAAAAGACGATGTCGGGAACTCGGTCGGCTGACTGGTACGACGACTCGGCGAGCATCTCCTTCGCCTTCTGAGGATCGAACGGAATACCTGCGAACGACGGGTCATAGCCGGGAAGCCCCGGCGGCAGAATCCCGTTCGCCGCGAGGCGCGTGCCGCGAAATATCCCGTCGACGAGCGCCTTCTTGTTCGTCGCGTACGCGAAGGCGAGCCGGACTTTCGGATCGTCGAACGGCTTCTCATGAACGTTGAAGCCAATGTACGAGAAGCTTAGCTGCGGCGTGACGACGATCTGGGTGTGCAGCGGATTCTGCGGATCGGTCAGCCGGGGGATGTCGCCGAGACCAACCGGCGCCACGTCGAGCTGCCCCTGCTCGTAAAGAGTGACCGGGACGTTCGGCCCGAAATAATAGTCGACCTCCCCGAGCGTCGGGGTAGTGCCGTAATAGTTAGGGTTTCGGACCAGAACAAGTTGCTGGTTAGGCTGCCAGGACTTTACCTCGAACGGGCCGCTCCCGTTCGGGTGTTGAAACCAGGTCGGTCCCGATTCGACGTTCTTTCGGTCCACGACGAAGGCGGTTGGATAGGTGAGCTTCGACAGGAAGTAGCTTTTGGGAGCGTCGATGGTGATCTGCAGGGTGTGCGGATCGACGACCACGATCCCGGAGACGCTGGATGCCTTTCCCTGCAATCGCGCGGACGCGCCGACGATGTCGCCCAGATAAGTTGCGGCAACTGGCGATCCGGTTGCCGGATCGAGCGCGCGTTCGAGGCTGTACTTGAAGTCCTGAGCGGTGATCGGCCGACCATCCTGGAACCGGGCGTCTTCTCGGAGATGGAAGGTGTAGGTGCGCCCGCCATTCGTCACCGTCCACGATGTGGCGATGTCAGGCTGAACCTGTAGCTTGGAATCGAGCCGAACCAGCCCTGAGTAGATCTCGAGCAGATACGTCCACGACGACACGTCCTGGGCGACCGCGGGATCCAAGGTGGTCGGCGGCGAGGAGGCGAGGCGTAGCGTTCCGCCGCCTCGCGAGATCACGCGGGTGACCGTGTCCCGGACCGGCGCGCAGCCGGAGAGGAACGGCAGGCAGAGGATCACCGCGAAGATCCAGGCGACGGCAACCGACGCGCGTCGGTGAAGAAGAGACACCTCGTGGCCGCGTGCCGTGATTCGGAGTGACGCCGAATCGTGGAATCCCGGACGACGCCGCTGAATCACGCCGGCTTCCAGCGCAGATTCGGTCGGCGGACCGCGGCGACTTCATCCAGTCGACCGATCTCGGTCGTGTGGGGCGCGTGTTTCACCAGCTCCGGATTCTCCTCCGCCTCCCGGGCGATGGCCAGCATGGCGTCCGCGAACTGGTCGAGCGTCTCAACGCTCTCGGTCTCGGTCGGCTCGATCATGATCGCCTCTTCGACGACGATCGGGAAATAGATCGTCGGCGGATGGAAGCCGTAGTCGATCAGTCGCTTGGCGATATCGAGCGTCCGCACGCCGTTGGCGCGCCGCTGGCGCCGGCCCGAGAGCACGAACTCGTGCTTGCATCGACGATCGGCGTACAGGTCGTAGGCGCCACGCAGGCGCGCCATCAAATAGTTGGCGTTCAGAACGGCGTTCTCGCCCACCTGCTGAAGTCCCTCGGCGCCGATCGACCGGATGTAGGTGTAGGCCCGCACCATCATGCCGAAGTTCCCGTAAAACGCTTTGATCTTGCCGATCGAGAGCGGCCGGTCGACGTCCAGATAGTATTCGTCTGCCCCGTCCGAGCGCTTCCGATGAGCGACCACCGGGACCGGAAGATACGGGGCCAGGTGGGATTTCACGGCGACCGGACCGGCCGGCGGCCCTCCTCCGCCGTGTGGCGTGGTGAACGTCTTGTGCAGGTTGAAGTGCATCACGTCGACGCCGAGGTCGCCGAACCGCGCCTGACCCAGAATGGCGTTCATGTTGGCGCCGTCTCCGTAAACCAGGCCGCCGACCTCGTGAATCGCGCCCACCACGTCCAGGATGTGCTCGTCGAACAATCCGAACGTGCTGGGAATCGTGATCATCAGCGCGGCCACGTCTGGGCCGAGGGCCGCCCGGAGCGCCGAAAGATCGAGATTGCCGCGCTCGTCGGCTGGAATGGATTGGACTCGGTACCCGACCATCGTGGCGGTCGCCGGATTGGTGCCGTGGGCGGAGTCGGGAATCAACACCCGTTTGCGCTCGGCGTCGCCGCGCTCGTCGTGATACGCGCGTACCATGAGCATGCCGGTCAGCTCGCCGTGCGCGCCCGCGGCCGGCTGCAGCGTGACAGCATCCATGCCGGCGATCTCGGCCAGGTATTCCTGGAGCTCGTACATCAGCTTCAGCGCCCCCTGGACGGTCGACTCCGGCTGATACGGATGGATCTGGGCAAATCCCGGCAAACGCGACGCGTCCTCGTTCACCTTGGGGTTGTACTTCATTGTGCACGAGCCGAGCGGATAGAACGTCGTGTCGATACACACGTTCTTTTGTGACAGGCGGGTAAAGTGGCGGATCACCTCGAGCTCGCTCACTTCCGGTAAGGGAAGGTCGCGGCGGATATACTTCGATGGCACCAGCTGCTCGATCGGCCTGATCGGCACCTCGGGCGCGGGGAGCGAGGCGGCGACACGGCCCGGCGCACTTCGCTCGAAGATCAGCGGCTCAGTCATTATTCCTCCCGTGCTCGATCGCGCCCACCGCCGTGGACTGCGCGGATGCCTGGCGGAGCACTCCGACCAGACGATCCATGTCGGAGCGGCGCGTCATTTCGGTCGCGCACAGGAGCAGGCAGTCGGCAAGGTCAGGGTAATCGCGTCCCGGCTCGTATCCCCCGATGATTCCGACCTCGCGGAGCTTGAGGTTGATCGTCGCCGGAGCAACCGGGCAGCGAACAACGAATTCGTTGAAGAAAGGACTGTCGAACGCGACCTGGAAGCCCGGAATCGATGCAATCTCGTCCGCCAGATAATGGGCGTTGCGGAGACAGAGGTCGGCCACCTGGCGCAGGCCGGCCTTGCCCAGGTGAGAAAGGTACACCGTCGCGGCCAGGGCGCAGAGCGCCTCGTTCGAGCAGATGTTTGACGTCGCCTTTTCGCGACGAATGTGCTGCTCGCGCGTTTGGAAGGTCAGAACGAAGCCGCGCTGGCCTTTGGCATCGGTCGTCGCGCCGACGATTCGTCCCGGTAAGTGGCGGATGTAGGCCTCGCGCGTCGCGAAAAGTCCGAGATACGGACCGCCGAAGCTGGGCGGAATGCCGAGCGGTTGCCCCTCGCCGACGACGACGTCGGCGCCAAGCTCGCCGGGCGGGGTCAAAAGACCCAGAGCAAGCGGGTTGACCGCGACGACCAGCAGCGCGCCCGCGGCGTGGACCGCCTCGGCCAGGGCGTCGAGGTCATCCAGGCAACCGAAGAAGTTCGGGTATTGCACGACGAGGCACGCGACGTCATCGCCAAGGTATCGCGACAACTGGCGAACGTCGAGCGTTCCCTTCCCACTGGTCGGGTCAGACACGACCGAGAAGGACAGTCCCTGGACGTAGGTTCCAATCACCCTGCGGTATTCCGGGTGGACCGACGACGCGAGGAGAACGGTGCCGCGATTGGTCACGTTCGCCGCCATGATCGCCGCCTCGGCCAGCGCGCTGGCGCCGTCGTACATCGAGGCATTGGCGATGTCCATACCGGTCAGCGCGGCGATCATACTCTGAAATTCGTAGATCGTCTGGAGCGTTCCCTGGCTGACCTCCGGCTGGTACGGGGTGTAGCTGGTGTAGAACTCCGATCTGCTGACGATGTGGCTGACCGCGGAGGGGATGAAGTGGACGTACGACCCGGCGCCCAGAAAGCACGGATGATGGACGAGGTCGGCGTTTGCTTCGCTGAGCTCGCGAAGGAGTCTCGTCACTTCGATCTCCGACAGCGCCCCTGGTAGATCCAGACGCTGTCGACGAGCGCTCGCCGGGACGTCGTCGAAGAGAGCGTCGGTAGACGAGACCCCGATTGCCCCCAGCATGCGCGCTCGATCCGCCGGCGTCGCCGGTGTATAGTTCATCGATCCCCTTTCCCACCCGAGAGAACGTTCCGCCCCGGCGAAACGCGTCAGAATTCGAACTTTCGGTGGCGCATCACAACGCTTTCAAGTATACCAAGTGCCCCCATAAACGTCATAAGCGCGCTGCCGCCGTAGCTGATCATCGGCAAGGGAACGCCGGTGACTGGCAGGAGCCCGACGTTCATGCCCACGTTCACCACGACCTGGTAGGCGATCATCGTGACGACCCCGCACGACACCAGTCGACCGAACTTCTCGCGGGAGCGATTGGCGGCGCGGAAGCCCCGAAGCAGGAGGATGCCGAACAGGACGAGCAGGGCGAGCGCGCCGACGAAGCCAAGCTCCTCGGCCAGCACCGAGAAGATGAAGTCGGCGTACTGGACCCGGAGGAAGTGCAGCTGACTCTGGGATCCACTGAGATAACCGCGCCCGGTGAGCTCGCCCGCGCCAACCGAGATCAGGGCCTGGATCGAGTTGTACCCGGTGTTCAGCGGGTCGCTCTGGGGATTGAGGAAAGTCAGGATCCGCTGGCGCTGGTAGTCGTGCATGCCGAGCCAGGCGACCGGAGCGGCGGCCGCGGCGAATCCAAAGAACCCGCTGAAGTAGCGCAGCGGCACGTCAGCCGCGAACAACATTCCCAGCCAGATGGCCGCGTAAACCGTGGCGGTGCCAAAATCGGGCTGCAGCTCCACCAGGGCCAGTGGCACCGCGGGAATCAGTATCGATAAGCCCACCACGTCGGGCCGCTTCAGGTCTTCTGAACGGCTAGCCAGGTATTTCCCCAACGCCAGGATCACGCACACCTTGGCGAACTCCGACGGTTGAAACTGCATCGGACCGAGATCGATCCAGCGCTGTGAGCCGTGGAGGATCCGACCGGCGATCAGAACCAGACTTAAGAGCAGCACTGCCCCGAGGTACAACGGCCAGGCGAGATTGCCCAGGACGTGGTAGTCCAGCCCACTGAGCACGAGGAAGAGGAGAAGTCCCAGGATCCCGTAGAGGGCCTGGTGGTAGACGAGAGGATCGATCTGGGCGCTGGTGCGCTCGAAGGTCGCGCTGTAGATCATCGCCAGTCCATACCCGACGAGGGCGATCATGGCGAGGAGAAGAAAAGGATCGAAGTGACGCCAGACGCGCGTTTCCATCAGTTCCCCTGCTGATGATAGTAGGTGAAGATTTGCTGGGCGACCCTCGCGGCGTCCTCCGGGCCACTGCCGTTCCCCAGGAAGATCGCCAGCGCGATTGTTGGGTGATCGGCGGGTGCGAACCCGATGAACCA
>JAJPKB010000239.1 GCA_021323915.1 Chloroflexota bacterium
ACGGGCAGGAGACAAGCTCCCACCCCACTCCCCGGCCCCACTCCCTGCCCTACGACCTTTTCAGACACCCTCTTAGCGCGATCAGCCGGGACGATCAGCCGGCGGGCGTCCAATCCCCTCTCCCTCTGGGAGAGGGCGAGGGTGAAGGTCTGGGCCGATTGACTGTCGAAGTAACCGAAGCCCTACCCTTATCTACCCTCTGATCCCCTTCTCCAGGGGGAACCTTCCCTTTCCCAGGGAGAACCGTCCGTTCCCCAGGGGGAAACTTCCCTCTCTCAGGGGGAAAGGAAGAGCCACGCGCGGCAGCTCGCTAGATCAGTCGCGCGCTTACGACAGCGGTCGCCCGGAACGGCAGGCCCCGCCACGTGCGACCGCGGGACTGGCCGGACTACCGAGGACCGCCCACGGCTTTCGCGTCTCGGTCGCCCGCCGAAGGAGCTTCCGGACCCAGCGCGGCGGTCGCCTCGATCTCGAGGTCCTGGCGCATCCGCAGATACTCGTCGCGCGAGATCTCGCCTCGGGCGTAGCGTTCCCCGAGGACCTCCCTGGCGCCCGGGCGCCGGCTGAGCCAGGGAACCATGGCCGCCGTGACCACGGCGCTCAAGACGCCGAGAACCGCGATTCCAACGATAATCTCGGCGATAATGAATGCTGTCTCGCTCATTGTCGTCACCTCCAGGCTGTCTCCCGCCTTCCGAAACATCGCAGGCCAGCGCGAGGCGACCATCTCAGCTCGCCTCGGAAGGGGCCACGTTTCTACCTTCGAATCATCGCGCGACGAGGTTGCCGGGAGGGTGACCGAGGGTCAACGGCGGGTTGACGATGAGGTCTGGCCTGTCGAGGACGAGAGCCGCGCTCCGTTCGAACGTGCCGATGGCCCCGACCTACGCCTCGACCCGGGCTTCTTGCCGAACGCCGCGGAGGTCGACCTCGACCTCGCGGTCGTCGATCGGAGGTCGCGTGTCGTACCAGTGGATGCCCTGACGAGCGGCCGGGCCGATTTGCTCGAGAACCTCTTCCCGGATGAAGGCGCCGAAGTCGTGGACGGTGTAGAGATCGACCGCGGTGACGTCTTCCCACCGGGCGCCGAGCGCCGACAGGCGCGACCGCATCTCCGCCATGACGTTCCTGGTCTTGGCCCGAAGCGCCTCCGTGCTCGTCTCCTTCGGGTAGACGCTCGGATCCTCGCCGGAGCCGGCGGCGACGAACGTCGGCGACGTATCGCCGGTTGCCGTCGGAACGGTGTACGAGAAGGCGAAGAGCACCTGCTCGGCCGGCGGATTCAGCCTCGGCACGACGTTGGTTCGAGCAACCGGGTTTTCCCCGTCGACGAACAGGCCGCGGGATTTCAGAAGATCGACGTACTCCTGGTTGAAGGTTCCCGCGCCAGTCCACCGGTCCGGCCGGTACGTGGCCGGGGCGCGAAGCTCGACCGCGCAGAGGGCCGCGCCCGGCCGACCGATCGACGCCAGGTAGCGGTCGACGAAGGCGAAGCCCTCGCGCCAGGGGATCGATCGACGCAGCGTCGCGTGGACGACCTCGTAGCCCGGCGCGGCGACCACCCCGCGACAGTACGGGGACCCGACGCCGTTGGGGACGAAGTGGTAGTGTCCGTCGCGCTGTTCGAGTAACGTCATGGCGCAGCGGGACGACCGGGCCAAGCCGTGGCTCGCCGGTCGTCCCATCTCCTTTCGCATCGTATCCACCCGGGTCGGCCACCTCGCCGGCACCCGGGACTCGCATCGGTCATCATAGCAGAACCGCGCTCGGGCACGATCCGCTCAGCGAGCCGCCGGGCAGCGTCCGACGCGCGGCGCCCGCGAGAGAAGCTGATTGCCACCCGCCCGCACAACGACGGTGTCTTCGATCCGGGCTCCGCCGACGCCCGGCACGTAGACCCCGGGCTCGACGCAGACGACCTCGCCTTCCAGGAACTCGTCGTCGCTGGTCGGCAGGATCAGCGGCACGACGTCGTCGCCGATTCCCGCGCCATGCCCGAGGTGGTGGGGAATCGCGTCCAGGTAGCCCTCGTCCGCGAAGAGCTGACGCACCTGGTGGTAGAAGTCGCGGCAGCGGAGGCCCGGTCGAAGGATGGTCAGGGCCTCGTGCTCGATCCGATCGACCACCTCGACGAGGCGGCGCGCCTGATCCGGCGGCTCGCCGATGACGAACGGCCGGGTGTAATCGCCGAGATAGAAACGGCGCCGAACGCCCATGTCGATGAAGCCGATCTCGTCGGCTTCGAAGAGACGCCCGATCTCCTCGGCGTCGGGAAAGGCGCTGCGCGGGCCGGCCTTCACCTGGAGAAACCCGATCGTGTCCGCGCCCCGTCGGCGAGCCGCCGCGCACGCGGCGGCCGCGGCCTCGTAGTCGCTCACGCCAACCCGGATCGCCTGAAAGCAGGCCTCGACGCCGGCCCCGACGCAGGCCGCCGCCGTTTCGAGGGCGGCGATCTCCTCCGGCTCCTTGATCCGCCGCAGGTCGCGGCCGAGCCGGGGCGCGGAAACCAGCTCGGCGCCGGACAACCGCGCCGTCAGCGACTGGCCGATCTCTCCACTCAGCGGTCCGACGGCGACCCGGCGCGGCCGCCCGCGTTGAATCTGCCGGGTCAGCTCGCCGACCGGCCCGTCGACCAGCGAGAACGAGACGACCTCACGCGCCCGGGCGGACGCGCCGGTGCAGTTGTAGCCACCCGGGCGCACCACGATGGTCGGGCCATCGCCGGGTCGGTAGATCACGAAGGCGTTGCCGTCCTCGGACCCGGTCAGGTAGTGGATATCGGCGCTCGACGCGCTCAGATACAGGTCGCAGCCCACCGCGCCAAGCGCGCGGTCGTAGCGGGCGTAGCGCTCGGGCGTCATGGACCGTCCGCTCCTTCCCGGATCGACCGGACCAATCCGGTCGAATCGCGACTCGTCATAATAATTCCTCTCCCTGGTGCGAAATCAGGGCGCCCGGCACCGGTCGGGCGAACCTGGCTCGAAGGCCGCCCGAGCAACGCGTTGCTTTCCGTCGTTACACGTCGAATGCCCGGGCGTGGACCCGCCGGTCGCGGCCGAGCAAATCGACTCTCCGCGCCGTGCGCACATTTTAACCCACCGCGATCGCCCGGTCGCGATGCACGCGCTCGGTGTGATGATGCCCGGGTGCGCGGCATGCTATGCTGAGCGGCGACGATCGGCGCGCCGATTCGAATCGCCGGATGGGATGACCGGCGAGCCAGCTTGAATAGACCGGAGCGTACCGGACGAGCCACGGGGAGTGGCCGGTTTTCGCGGGGCGCCGGGGCCCCTCTCCCGGGCTTGTCCCCGCTCCGGGCAACCGGACGTGCGGAGGACAAGCCTCCGCGCTACTAGAGCGGTGAGCCTATTCATTGGTGGTTCTTGCGGCCAAGCGTCGGTAGGGGCGGTTCGCGAACCGCCCACGGGGGGGACGGGGCCGATTCACGAATCGCCCCTACCGGCGGTCGGATGCCAGCATGGTCGGAGATTTTGCTCACTGCTGTAAAGATCAGGTCGGCAGTTAGATCGGCGGCTCGCGATCGCCGCGAGACCGCCGGTCTCCCCCGGCCACGAACGAACGACAACCGAAGGAGAGGTTTCCTCGATGAAGCTCGGCTATCATCTCGCACCCTGGGTCCGCGACAACCACTTCGAGAACTTTCACCGTGCGCTCGACGAGATCTCGCTAACCGGCTGGGATGGGCTGGAGTTCTCCGGCCAGTGGCTCGTCGACAACTATGGCCGCCGTCCGGGCGATTTGCGCGACCTCCTCGCCCTCCACGATCTCGAGATAGCCTCGGCGTACTTTCGCCCGTCGTATCGGCGCGAGCGCCGCGTGCAGGACCTCGAGCTGACTCGTCGGGTGATCGACGTCGCCGAGGCGGCCGGCTGCGAGAACGTCCTGATCGACGGTGGCGAGCCGAGCGGCGCGAGCGCGACCGACGAAGACTATCAGCGGGTGGCCGAGCTGGCCAACCTCGTCGGCTCCCTGGTCCGAGAGGCCGGTCTGCGCTGCTCGTGGCACCAGCACTGGGGAACGATCTTCGAGCTGCCCGGCCCCTTCGATCGCCTGATGGCGCTCACCGATCCGGATCTGGTTGGCTTCTGCCCGGACACCGCGCAGTTGACAATGGGCAGGTTCGACCTTCGGGCGACCTTCCAGACCTACGCGCGTCGGATCGGCTTCATCCACTTCAAAGACCTCGACTTGAACCACGACTGGGAAATCACCGCGAGCCACGGCGGACCGTCGAGCTGGACGGACACCGGCGGCTACCACGTGGATTCGAAGTGGCGCTTCGTCGAGCTTGGGCGCGGCGTCGTCGACTTCGCGCCGCTCCTGGCCATCGTCCGCGAGGCCGGGTACGACGGCTGGATCCTCGACGACTTCGACTACAGCGCCTACGGAGCGCGCGAGGCGTCGACGACGCTGCTGCGCTACCTGCGTCACGCCCTTGGCATCGTCGGGCGGCGCGGCCACGCCGGCTGGGCCGGCTGAAGCCCAGGAAGCGAGGGCTTCCGCGTGCCTGAGCTACCGGACATCACCGTCTACGTCGAGGCGCTGGCCGCCCGCGTCGTCGGCCAGCCGATCGAGCGGATCCGCCTGGTCAGCCCGTTTCTCGTGCGGACTGTCACGCCCCCGCTTCGGGCAGCCGAGGGACGGCGCGTCGTCGGCGTATCGCGGCTCGGCAAACGCATCGTGCTGGCGCTCGACGGCGATGATCTCTACCTGTGCCTCCACCTGATGATCGCCGGTCGGCTTCGCTGGCAGACGGCCGGCGCGAAGGTGCCCGGCAAGGTCGGCCTTGCCGCCTTCGACTTTCCAACCGGCACCCTCATCCTGGTCGAGGCCAGCACGAAGAAGCGCGCCGCGCTCCACCTGGTTCAGGGCGCGACCGGCCTGGCCCGGCTGGACTGTGGAGGCATCGACGTCCTGATGGCGAGCCTCGAGGACGTCGCGGTCACCCTCCGCCGTGAGAATCACACCTTGAAGCGGGCGCTGACCGATCCGTCCCTGTTCGACGGCATCGGCAACGCCTACTCGGACGAGATCCTTCATCGGGCCAGCCTTTCCCCGCTGAAGCTGACCCGCCGACTGAGCGACGACGAGATCCGTCGCCTGCACCTCGCCGCCGCTCAGACCCTGCGCGAATGGATCGACCGGCTGCGCGCCGAGACCGGAGACCGCTTCCCGGAGAAGGTTACCGCTTTCCGCCCGGAGATGGCCGTCCATGGGCGGTACGGCCAGCCCTGTCCCCGGTGCGGCACGCCGGTGCAGCGCATCGTCTACGCCGAGAACGAAGCGAACTACTGCCCGACCTGCCAGACCGGCGGAAAGCTGCTGGCCGACCGGGCGCTGTCGCGGCTCCTCCGCGCCGACTGGCCACGAACCCTCGACGCGCTGGAGCAGCGCCGAGCCTCGGCGCGATCATTGGTCTAGAGCAGTGAGCCTATTCGTTGGTGGCCCTGCCGGCCAAGCGTAGGTAGGGCGGTTCGTGAACCGCCCGCGGAGGGACGAGGGGCGATTCACGAATCGCCCCTACAAGCAGTTGGATGCCAGTCAGGCCCGAGAATTTGCTCGTCGCTGTAGTAGCCACGGGGGATTCCATCGCGCTGATCGGTAGGATATGCTTCCATCTACCGACTCACTCGGGCTCACGGTCGGATCAACGGAAAGAAGCGGGGATCGCGCGGTAACATCCCCGAAAGCGAAGGGAGCGAACGATGGCGACAACGCTCGATCAGGTCGCCCGGCTGATCCCCGGGCACGCGAACGCCCTGAGAGCGCCGGGCGTCTTTTCGATTCGGCCGGGTTATTTCGTTCGCGACGGCTGGGTCAGCCGGGAGCCGGCGATCGTCGTCACCGTCGATCGCCGGCTTCCGAACCCGACCCTGCCCGCCCGGATCGGCGGCGTTCCGGTGGACGTTCGGCGCGCCACCCCGTTCGAGCAGCTACGCTTCGAGAACCGGGCGGCGTTCGCGCGGCTGGCCGCTTATCGGCCCGAGCTGCGCGGCGGCGCGTTTCCGGAGTTCGACCCGAACGGCGCTCCCATCGCCGATGGCGGGCGACCGGCGGCCGGAGCGCCGGCACCCACCAAGCCGGGCATCCCCTACACCGCGCCGGATGGCGTCAGCCTCGACCGGGTGACCGATACTCTGACGATCACCTGCTCGGCAAGCCCGGATGCCGGTTGGCCAACGCTGAAGCCGTTTCTCTCGACAGTCGGCTCCCGCCTCACGGTAGGGATGTACGACTTCACCTCGCGCCACATCCTCGACACGGTGACCGCCGCTCTCCAGAGCGGCAAAGGACTCACCCTCACCCTGGACGACCCGCCGCGGAACCCGACCGCGGACCAGTCCGACAGCCAGACCCGCCAGATTCTCCAGACCAGCGTGGGAAACGCCGCTCGACTCGCCTGGGCCCTGGTGGAAACCAACTCGCTCGTCCCGGAGTGGATCTTCCCGTCGGCGTACCACATCAAGGTCGCCGTCAAGGACGGGCAGTCGTTTTGGTTGTCCAGCGGCAATTGGAACAACTCGAATCAGCCGGACGTCGATCCGATTCAGGATCCGAGCGGCGCGGCGAGTGTCGCGCTGAAAAGCGACCGGGACTGGCACGTGATCGTTGAGCACGCCGGGCTCGCCCAAACCTTCGAGGCATACCTCGCCCACGATTACCAGGTCGCCGCGTCGGTCGAGAGCGGCCCGGCGACCGCCGGGCTCGGGGTTGGCCCGGAAATCGAGGCAGGAGTGCCGGCCGAGCTCGAGGGTGAGGCGCCGGCGCCAGCCACCTACTTCCCGCCCCTCGTCCTCCGGAGCACGGCGATGACGGTTCAGCCCTTGCTCACCCCGGATAACTACCACGGCTTCATGCTCGACCTGATCCAGTCGGCGAGCACCAGCCTGTACGTCCAGCTGCAGTACATTCATCCGTCGGATCTCCCGGAAGACGCGGACTTCAGCGCGCTCGTCGACGCCGTCGCGCAAAAAATGCAGGCAGGCAAGGACGTCCGGGTCATCGTGAGCCAGTACCAGGCCAGCAACGGCTGGCTGGAGAAGCTGCAGTCGGTGGGATTCGACCTGAGCCTCGTCCGGCTGCAGCCGCGGTGCCACAACAAGGGCTTCGTCGTCGACGGCCAGGTGGTCGCGATCGGAAGCCAGAACTGGTCCGGCGACGGCGCGCTTCGCAACCGCGACGCGTCGCTGATTATCTACCACGAGGCGGTGGCCCAGTACTTTCAGCAGATCTTCCTGCACGATTGGGAGACCATGGCCAGCCAGCAGGTATAGAGCAAACGGACGCGGGATTCAGCCGACGGCCAAGCGCACTCCTCCCTCTCCCAGAGGGCGAGGGAGGAGAGGGGATTGGACGCCCGCCGGCTGATCATCCTGGCTGATTGCACCAGGGCGATGTATGCTCGCTCGTTTGGCCGTTCGGTAGGGTGCTCCGGGTCAATTCTCCACTCGGCCGAGCGCGGCGATCGCTCTTTCGAGTCGCTCCTTCGCCTCCCGCGCGACCGGTTCGATCGCCGGGTTGCCGACGATGGCCAGGGCGGCCACCGGATCCATGACTTCGACGACACTACCGCCGTCGGCCTCGTAGACGACGACGTTGCAGGGAAGAAGTAGCCCAACGCCCAGCTCGGCTGCCAGCGCGCGGTGGGCGAGCGACGGGTTGCAGGCCCCCAGGATGACGTACCGGCGGAAATCGACGCCGAGCTTCTCCTTCATCGTCTTCTGGACGTCGATCTCGGTCAGAACGCCGAAGCCCTGATCCTTGAGCGCGGCCCTGGTACGCTCGATAGCTTCCGGATACGGCGCGTCGAATCTCACCCCGAACCCGTAGCGCCCTTGCCACGTGGTAGACATCAAGCACCTCCGATCGTTTCTCATGAAGCATACCGAATTTTTCCAAGGCGCGCCGCACCTGTGCCGAGAAGACGTTCACCGCAAAGAACGCGAAGAACATACTTCGCGCCCCTCGCGGCTTCGCGGTGCCGGTCTCCCCCGTGCTTGAAACTCGGGATCCCTCACGGCCGCTGACGTTCGGTGCCGGCCGAGGGCCGGAGGTCAGCCCGGTATCTCGACGACGACGTACCGGCCGTCCGTGCTGACCGGATAGGTCTCGGCGACGTACGGCCCTTTCACCCGCCCGGCGATCGGGGCGGACGGATCGTCGGCGGCCGGTTCGGCAGCCTCGGCGACCAGGTGCGAGCCCGTTTCGACGCGCACCGGGTAGGTACGGGCCCGCAACCGCCTCGGATCGCACCAGGACTGGCCGGTTCGAACGTCGAACTCCCAGCCGTGCCAGCCGCAGGTCAGGATCTCGCCGCGCCGGCTGAAGGCGAATTCGCCGGGCACGCGCGCCTCGAGCAGCCCCCAGAGCTTCCCTTCGCAGAGCGGACCGCCCTGGTGCGGGCATCGGTTGCGCAGCGCGAAGAAGTCGCCGTTCAGATTGAAGACGCCGATCGACAGCCCGCCGACGTCGACGATCTTCCGCCCGCCCGGCTGAATCTCATCCACTGACGCGACGACGTACCGCCCCATTGCCCCTCCCTGTGGAAGGTAGAAGGTAGAATCGAGAAGCGGGAGCGAGGGAGTTAGGCCGAATAATGTGACGCCGTCCGATTCAGCTTCGCGCCTCCCCATTCTACCTTCTAGCTTCTACCTTCTGACTTCTCTATTCTCCAACCGGTACAGCTTCGCGGCGTTTTCGAAGTAGATCTTCCGCTGCACGTCGTCGGGGAGCGCCACCGGGAAAGCCTCGTCCGGGTCGTCGGCGTCCCAGTGGGGATAATCCGACGCGAAGACGATCCGGTCGACCGACGGTCCGTAGTGATCGAGAAGCTGGAGGAAGTAACGCGGCTTGTGCGGCTCCTCCATCGGCTGGGTGCAGACCCAGACGCGCTCGTGGATATACTCGGACGGCGCCCGCTTCAGGTGGGGAACCTCGGCCTTCAAGAGACGCCAGGCGCTGTCGAGCCGCCAGCAGAGCGACGGGAGCCAGGCGAAGCCGTTCTCGGCCGACACGAGCTGCAAGGTCGGGAAGTGCTCGAAGACGCCCTCGACGACCATGCTGATCACGTTGGCCTGCATCGCCTGGGCGGGACCGACGTGATCGTCGATGTAGAAGGACGGCCAGCCGGTGCCGGTGATCGGCTGTCCGTAGGAGCCGAAGGCGTGGGACATCACCTGCAGGCCAAATTCCTCGCAGGCCTCGTAGATCGGCCAGTACTTGCGACGGCCCATCGGCTCGTGGGGCCGGCCGGAGAACTGAACCTGTACGAAGCGGCGGTCGTTGGCGACCCGGCGGATCTCGGCGACCGCGCGAGGCGGATCTTCGAACGGAATCTGGATCGAGGCCCGGAAGCGCGAATCGAAGTCGAGCCACTCGGCGACCTGCCAGTCGTTGACCGCGCTGGCCCAGGCCGCGCTCAGGTCGAGATTCATCAGGCCGCCGCCACCCCCGAGCGGGGTCAGGATCGCGTAGGCGCAGCGCTCCGGCTCGAGGAAAGTATCTCGCACGAAGGCGGGATCCGAGCCGGCCCGTCGGCCGGAGGGCGGCCAGGCATCGATCCGATCGTCCTGATAGCGCGGGTAGGCCCCGCCGCCCGGGCCGCGCAGGCCGAACGTCTCGATGTGCTCGACCCAACGCTTCGGCAAATAAGGAAAGATATCCTTCGCCGAGTCCCACTGGTTGTGGTGATCGCAATCGATGAACGCGGGGCGGGTCGAAGCCTCGGTCTCCCGCCGTGGCTGGGTCGCGACCATGCTGGCTTCCTCCTTAAATGTGGTACCAGGCGCGGGCGTTCTCGGACGCGATCTTGCGCGCCAGGCCTGGCGGCAGATCGCCGAGCACGTCGAGCGGATCGGCGTCGTGCAGGTGAGGGTAATCGCTGGCGTAGAGCAGCATCTCCTCCGAGCCGAGCTGGTCGATCACCTCGAGGAGCTGCTGGCGGCTCGCCGGCGCATCGAGCGGCTGGATCGTGAGCCGCATGTGCTCGCGCATGTACTCCGAGGGCGGGCGCTTGACCCAGGGCACGACCCGTCGCAGGTTGCGCCACTCCTTGTCGAAGCGCCACATGTGCGCGGGCAGCCAGGTGAAGCCGCCCTCGATGAGCGTCACTCGAACCGTTGGCCACTGGTCGAAGACGCCCTCGGTGATCAGGCTCACTACCTGCGAGGCGAAGACCTGGGCCATGCCGGCGTATTCCTCGAGGTAATACGAGGGCCAGCCCGAGGGCGTGGGCGGATTGCCCGGCGCGCCGCCGAAGTGGATGCCGGCGACCAGCTCGTGGCGGGCGATCGCCTCCCACATCGGGCGGAAGAGGCGCGAGCCGTAGGGATGCTGGGCCCGAACCGGCAGGAAGACCTGGACGAAGCCGGGATGATCGCCCACCCGCTCGATCTCCCGGGCGGCCAGCTCCGGAATCTGGCTCGGAACGACCAGCGAGGCGCGCAGGCGCGGCTCCTTCTCCAGCCACTCGGCGATCAGCCAGTCGTTGAGCGCACTGGCGAGCGCGACGGCGGCGTCGGGATGGTGGAGACTGTCGATCGCGTAGGCGCAGTTCAGGATGGCCAGATCGACGCCGGGGGCGTCGAGCGCCTGATCGCGCACCAGCGCCAGGTCGGAGCCGGCCGGGCCGTCGGCCGGCCGCGAGCCGGGACGGGCGGTCGTCGGGGCCCGGGGCGGGTACGCCGTGTCGGTCGGCCCCTTGAACCGCGACTGCTGGATGTGCTCGATCCAGTGCTCGGGCAGGTAGGGAAACAGGACATCGGCCCGCGGAACCTCGACGTGGACGTCGCAGTCGACGAGGGCGCGCTTGGTCGCACCTTTCGACGCGCTGGCCGGCAAGGTATCGGTCATGCTGGTTCTCCTTCCAACGCGGTCCGGTATACTTCCCGCCCATGCTCGAACGCCAGCCGAGAATGGACTTGTAGGGGCAGTTCGTGAACTGCCCTCGTCCCCACCCCTGGGCGGTTCACGAACCGCCCCTACCGGGACGCCTGCCGGGCATCGTTACCTTCCAAGGCAATCTAATGCGCCACCGGCACGCGAACCCGATCGCCCTGCAGGTTGAGCCAGGCGACCTCGTCGGGCGTCAGCGCGATCTCGAGCGCGCCCAGGCAGTCGTCGAGCTCGGCGACGCTGGCCGGGCCGATCAGGGCGTACACGTCGAGCGGCTGGTGCAGCACCCAGGCGAGCACGATCTGCGAGCGAGAGCAGCCCTTTTCCTGGGCGAGGGTGCCGGCCCGCCGGAAGCGCTCCCAGTTGGTCTCCGAGTAATAGGTTCGGATCACGTTCTGCGCGTCCTGGGTCGCGCCCTCGGTCAGCTCGGGCGCGTAGCGGCCGCTGAAGAAGCCGCGGGCCTGCGAGGACCAGGCGAAGATCGGCATGCCGGTCCTCGCGTACCACGCCTGGGCGTCCGGGTCGCCGGCGATCGAGACGCAGCCGACCCACATCGGCTCGTTGGGCACCGCCAGCGCCAGGTTCGGGCTCGAGACGGAGAACGGCTGAAGGCCGTGCGCCCGGGCGTACTCGTTCGCCTCGGCGATGCGCTGGTGGGTCCAGCTCGAGCCGCCGAAGACGCCGATTCGGCCGTCGCGCGCCTCTTCGTTCAGCGCCTCGACGATCGGACCGACCGCCGCGTCCGGATCGTCTTTGTGCAGGATGTAGATGTCGATCTTGTCGAGCTGCATCTCGCGCAGGCTGGTCCCGATGTCTTCGTGGATCGCGGCCGGCGTCACCCGCCGCTCGAAGGTAAGACTGTCGTGGTGGGCGCCCTTGCCGATCACCACCATCTTGTCGCGGAGGCCGGATCCCTTGAGCCACTCCCCGACGGCGCGCTCGCTGGAGCCCTTAGCGTAGACGCGCGCCGTGTCGACAGTCGTGCCGCCGGCCTCGACGAAGCGGTCGAGCAGCTTCCGGGTGTTTTCGAGCCGATCGGGCTCCATACCGAAGACCATGCTCCCCATGACCAGGCGCGACACCCGGTCCCCCACCCCCGCTATCGATCCGTACCGCATGCACTCCTCCAGTCCGGTTCGGGCACCGGCATCGTTGCTATTGTAGCGCCAACCAGCCGGCCATGGTAGCTCTCACTGTCCCCTCAGCCGCCGATGACCTCGCGGACCTCGCGCAGCCGGCGGACGTGCGCGTCGACCCCGTTGAGCCCGCCGATGCCCACCGACAGGTGCGAGGCGCCGAAGCCCCGCCACATCTCGATCGTCTTACGCCACTCGTCGGGCGTGCCGGTCCCGGCGTTGAGTCGGCCTTCGACGCCGAACGAAGCCGGGTCGCGGCCGGCTTCGGCCAGCCAGCCCCGCACCTTGTCCATCGTTGCTTCCCAGCCGCCCGGCAGCGGGGAAAGCGGGAGGTAGCCGTCGCCGATCACGCAGGCGCGCTTCACCGCCGCCTCGGCCGAAGCCCCGATCCAGATCGGGATCGGCCGCTGCACCGGCCGCGGATTGATCCCCGCCGCGCTCATGGTGTGGTAGCGGCCCTCGTAGGTGACGACCCGATCGGTCCAGAGGCGTCGCATGACCGTGATCTGCTCCTCGAAGCGGCGCGCCCGATTGCGGAACTCCATCCCGAGGGCGGTGAACTCGACCGGATTCCAGCCGATGCCGACCCCCAGCCGCAGCCGTCCGCTGGTCAGCACGTCGATCTCGGCGGCCTGCTTGGCGACCAGCGCCGTCTGCCGCTGGGGCAGGATGATGACGCTGGTCAGAAAGCCAAGACGGGGCGCCACGCCGGCCATGAACGCAAAGAGGGTGAGCGGCTCGTGGAGGCGGCTCTCGATCGAGTACACTCGCTCCAGCTCCGGGTGCCCCTCCGGATCGGCGCCCACGACGTGATCGGCCGAGACGACGAAGTCGTATCCCAGGTCCTGCACCGCCTGGGTCCAGTCCCGCGTGCCGGCGACGTCGGCGCCGACCTCTCCGCTCGAGAAGACTGCTCCAATCTGCATCGCGAACCTCCTGAAGTCGTACTCTGCCACTCTCTCTTCGAGGGGTGAAAATCCCTCCAACCCCGCCCCGGAACGAGAGGATTCCTGTGGGACACCCCCACGCTCCCGCGTTGACCGAGCGGTAGAGCCAATCGGGTGGATGCCTCATTTTATACCGAATCTGGGTGGACAGTGATGGATGATCCACTCGCGCCGAACCGGTGAGTTACGATAGGATAGGTCGGAGCAGAGCCCGGAGATGTTTTCCACTGGCAGGGCTTCGAAGCCCGAAAGGATGACGAAAGATGGACGTCGATCCGGCGCGCCTCGCCATGTCCGTTGGCGAGGCGATGTTCACCCAGCGGTCGATCCGCCGGCTGCGGTCGGATCCGATCCCGATCGAGGATCTCCGGCTGATCCTGGAGGCGGCCTCGAAGGCGCCCAGCGGCGGCAACCGGCAGCCGGCGCGCTTCCTGGTCCTGACGGATCGAGAGATCCTACGCCAGTTCGGTGCGCTTTACCACGAGGCCTGGTGGGCCAAGCGGCGGGACGAAGGGCGCGGTTGGACAAAGCGTGAGGACATTCCGCCGGAGGAGCAAAACGCTCGATCGGCGGCACAACTGGCCGACGAGATCAAAGACGCGCCCTGCATCGTCCTGGCGCTCACCCAGGCGAAAGGTCAGGCGAGCTCGGTCATTCCAGCGGTCCAGAATCTGATGCTGGCGGCGCGCGCGCTCGGGATCGGCTCGGTGCCGACGACGCTGCACCCGCGGGTCATGGAGCGGGTTTACGCGCTGCTGGGCATCCCCGCGGGAGCCGAGCTTTACCTCTGTATTCCCCTGGGCTATCCACGAGGGCACTTTGGCCCAACCCAAAGACGGCCGACCGCGGAGACGACGTTCTTCAACCACTGGGGTGACCCGACGCCCTGGGCGACACGGGAGGCTGCCGTGGCCACGGGGACGGGATCCTGAATCGGTGAGGGCCTGACCGTGTCCTCCGACGTGCCCGGTGATACTATGGGAGAAATCAAATCGGGCTCGTCCTTCACCGATCGGAGGTAGAGATGTTCGACACTTACGTCGGCACGACCAGCGGCGTCTACCGCCTGACCGACTCCTCGGCGGAGCCGCTCGGATTGGAAGCCGAGCGCATCTGGGCGATCCACGCCTGGCGCGACGCCGACCGCCTGACGATTCTCGCCGGAAGCTACGGCAACGGCATGTATCGGAGCGACGACGGCGGCCGAGCCTGGGAGCCGGCCAACGCGGGCCTGACGGCGTCGGCCTTTCGGTGCATCGCTCCCGATCCTCTGAATCCGGGCGCGGTCCTCGCCGGGACCGAGCCGGGGCGCATCTTCCGGAGCAGGGATGGTGGCCGGACCTGGCAGGAGTTGTCGGGGATCACCCGGATTGCCGGGCACGAGCGCTGGTTCCTGCCCTACTCGCCGCGGGCCGGCGCGGTGCGAAACGTTTACGCTCCCCCGGATCGCCCCGGCCGTCTCTTCGCCTCGGTCGAGGTCGGCGGCCTGCTGCGGAGCGACGACGGCGGTGAAACCTGGACCTGCGAACCAGTGATCGAAGACGAGGATATCCATCACATCACCGGTCACCCGCGCGAGCCAGACCTGCTGTACGCCGCGCTGGGCTACGCGTCGCTCACCCACCGCGAGCACGACGGCGGGCGGCGCCGTTTCGGCGGCATCGCCCGCTCGCGGGATGGCGGCAAGACCTGGCAAAAGCTGGAGACCGACTACACTCGGGCGACGCTGATTCCCCCGTCGCGACCCGATCTCATCGTGGCCGGTCCGGCCCCGTCGGTCGGCCGGGAAGGCCGTATCGTCGTGTCGTCGAACGGCGGAGGCACCTGGGAGCCGGCGAGCGGTGGCCTCGAGACGCCGATGCCCGACATGGTGGAGCTGTTCGTCGCCGCTCCCAACGACACCGTCTGGGCCATCAGCTCCGGCGGTCGGCTCCTCCGCGCGGATCCCGGCGCCTGGGACTGGCGCTCCGCGTTGCCCGATAGCGCGCGGCTCGACGTCCAGTCGATCTCGTTCGTGGCGCGCGGCGCCTGAGGATACAATCATCCTATGGAGCCGCTCTTTCCGCCACCGCCGCGACCCTACTCGCCGTATGCGCCAGTGCGCAAGCGCGCCGCCCCGCGACATCCGTGGCAGGAGCGTACGGAGCTGGAGGTGGGTCCGCGGACGCCGACGGAGTGTGACGCCGAGATCGAGCGAATCGGCCGACAGCTGGCGCGGATCGTTCAGGAGATTCCCTGGGGACGGGTTCAGAACGACGCCTGGGACGGTCGGTGTCAGTTCATCTTTCGCCTGCGCACCGTCGACCGCGTTCGAGTCCGGGCCGAGGAGATCGCGCGGCAGCAGGCGCTGAACCCAGATGCCTTCGTCTCCTATGCCCTGCGGCGCTGGTACTGCTTCTGGGGCGCCCGAATGGCCGAGCTGTTGTTCCTGCGCCATCCGAACGTGCTGCCGGGCCCACCAAGGGACCACGAGGTCGACTTCACGATCGACCTCGTGCCGTTTGACCTGAAAACAACCGAGCTGCCGCGTGCCTTCGCCGGGCGCCTCGACGATCTGGTCGAGAATCAGGTCCGGGCGGCCACCTGGTTTTACGAGCACCAGAGCCGGGAGCGGCGCTTCCACGCGGCGAATCGGCTCTTCCTCGTCCTGGGCGATCCCGAGTATCCCGACGAGGCCTGGCATCTGCGCGCCGACGTGGCCGCCCTGCGCGCCGCCATCGACGCGTTCCTCGGAAATCCCCGCTACGTCGACCTGACCGTCGCCGATCGAGATGGAATACCCCGCCGGGTCGTGTCCGCGATAATTCCGGTCCGCCCGCTTCCGGTCCCACGCCAGCTACGGCTCGACTTGGATCGCGGCGGATCGCGCCATCCCAATCCTCCGCGGTCGCGCGGGGACGCTCGCCGGGGCCTCCAGCTCGGACTCCCTTTCGACCGAGATCCGAATCGATGATGCGCGTGGCCGCGG
>JAJPKB010000645.1 GCA_021323915.1 Chloroflexota bacterium
GAGGAGCAAGAGCAACTGGTGCTGGCCATCGCCAGCGTCAATCAAACCTACCGGAACGCGCACCAGGACGACCCGCTGGACCTGCTGGCCGCGGATTACCTGGCGGCGCGGCGGGAGCTATTGGACCTCCTGCGCCAGTTCACCGACGAGCAGCTGGCCGCACCGGTGCCCACGGTCGTCAGTGATCAGGCCGCCAGCGCCTTGTTTAACGGGTTAGCGGCGCATGCGACCGGGCACATCACCTGGATCGAGGAAGGATGGCGTCAGGGTGGGTAGACCGGCTGCTTTCGTCACTGGCCGCGGTTTTGGGGCGTCCCCGCGGCGGCGTGACCCGGCGTGACCGGGATGGCGTCCAACGTCGGTTGTGCCAACGCGACCTCGGCGCGGGCAGGATTCTGGCACCGCCGCTAGTAATAGATCCCCGTGCCCACCCCGCCGCCGGCGGCGATCACGTCGCCGTTGATCGCGACCGACTTCGGCGAGGCCAGGAACGCGACGACGTAGGCGATCTCGCGGGCGTCGATCAGCCGGCGGAGCGAATTCGCCGCGCCCATCCGGCGCTCGACCTCCTCCGGCGTGATTCCCTGTTCGCGCGCCCGCGCCGCGATCACCTCCGGCGTCTTCTCGGTGCGGGTGGTGCCCGGGTGAACTACCGTGACGTTGATCCCCTTCGGTCCTAGCTCGTCCGCCAGGTTCTTGGTCAGCGCCACCACCGCGACGTTGCGCATGCTGCCGACCGTCGAGCCGGTCGATCGCGCGGCGAGCCCGCTGATGCTGATGATTCGTCCCCACCCCTGGCGAATCATGTGCGGCGCGACTTCCCGCGCGCAGCGAAGGTACCCCATCACCTTGACGTTCACGTCCGACCAGAAGACCTCGTCGGTGATCTCGGCGAGCTTCGGCGGCGGGGCCTGGCCGCCAGGCCGAGCGGCGCAGTTGACCAGGATGTCGAGGTGTCCGAGCTCGCTGGCGGCGCGCTGAACCATCGCCCGCACCTCCGCGTCGACGCCGGTGTCGGCGACGATCGGGACGAAGCGCCGACCGGTCTCCCGTCCCAGCTCGCCCGCCGCGGCTTCCACCGCCTCGGCGGTTCGCGCCACCAGCGCGATGTCCACCCCTTCTAGTGCTAGCTGGCGTGCGATCGCCTTCCCGATTCCCCGGCTCCCGCCGGTCACGATCGCCGTTTTTCCCCGTAGCTCCAGATCCATCGCGAATCCTCCGATCGCCCTGCTTGCCGTTCCGCGCGGCTCCGGATACGATTGTACCCGGCGATGAGCCAACCCCGCGAGTGATCACACGGAAGGAGCACGCGATGCCGCTCGATCCCCAGGCGCAGGCGCTCGTCGATCAGGCCGCGGCGGAGGGCCGCCCATCCCACGGAGAGATGACGCTCGAGGAATCGCGCCAGTCGATCGTGGACTCGATTCCGCTCGCCGGAACCCCGGAGGAAGTCGCCCGCGTCGAGAATCGGACAATCCCCGGACCGGCCGGCCAGATTCCGGTCCGCATCTACACGCCGCGAAACGCCGCGCCTCTCCCCGGGCTGGTGTTCTTTCACGGCGGCGGCTGGGTGATCGGCAACCTCGATACCGTCGACACCCCGTTGCGCGCCCTAGCCAACCGGTCGGGCTGCGTCGTCATCTCGGTCGATTACCGCCTGGCGCCGGAGCACCAGTTTCCCGCGGCGGCGGACGATTGCTACGCGGCGACCTGCTGGGCCGTCGAGCACGCGTCGTCGATCGGCGTCGATCCGGCCCGCGTTGCCGTGGGCGGCGACAGCGCCGGGGGCAACCTCGCGGCGGTCGTCTCGCTGATGGCCCGCGATCGCGGTGCGCCGCCGCTCGCCTTCCAGCTCCTGATCTATCCGGTGGCCGATCACGACTTCGGAACGCCGTCGTACCTCGCCAACGCCGACGGCTTCCTGCTGTCCCGAGGGTCAATGATCTGGTTCTGGGACCAGTACGCGCCGTCGCCGGCCGACCGCGACCATCCCTACGCGTCGCCCTTGCGCGCCGAGAAATTGGACGGTCTTCCGCCGGCCCACGTCGTCACCGCCGAGTACGATCCGCTGCGTGACGAGGGCGAGGCCTACGCGGCGCGCCTGGCGCGGCAGGGCGTTCCGACGACCGCGCGGCGCTACGACGGGATGATCCACGGCTTCTTCAGTCGGGCGGGCGTCCTCGACCAGGGCAAACAACTGATCGACGACTGCGCGGCGGCGCTGCGAACCGCCCTGGCCTGATCGAAGTCAAGGTATTGATTGGGTGCGGCGGTGGCGAGCGGGCGAAGAGGCTCTGGCTTGGAAGGCTCGGAGCAGGGACGCGGGGCTGAAGCCTCGGGCCTTTCCGGGCCTTCGTCCCTGCTCCTGGCTTTCAAGCCAGAGCCTGCTCGTTCGCTCGACCGAATCAATTTCTTGATTTTTATCAAGCTAGCGCTACGTCACTCGCTCGATTCGGCCCCTGGCCCCGAATCTGCGAATCCTGCCGCGAATAAGTCTTGTCGCGAGGCAGGGCCATGCCAAATTCGAGGCCGTCGGTGATGCTCGTCGAAAGCGATCCGCAGATCCGTCAGCTCAACGAGCTGATCCTTGGCGAGGCCGGCTTTCGAGCGGCCGAGCTTCCCTTGAACGCCGATCCGGTCGACTTCGCCGCTCGAACCCGGCCGAGCGTCGTGCTCGTCGACGCCGGCCCCACCGCGCCCGAAGGCTGGCGGGTCGTCGATCGGTTGCGGGCCGATCCGCGCACCGCAGCCATTCCGGTCGTCGTCATCGCGATGAGCAAAGACGCGGCGATCGCCGCCCGGGCCGCGCCGAACGTTCCGGTGAGCGTCGTCGCGCCCTACGACATCGACGCCCTTGACCTCGCGATCGCGAGCGCGATCGGCAAGCCGCCCCCGGCCGCCATCCTGCCGGCCCTCACTCAGCCGCCGCCCGCCGCGGTTGACCGCGCCGGCGACGTGCTCAGCGAGCAGAGCCGCGCGATCATCCTTCGGGTGCTGCAGGACCTTCGCGTTCGCGACGTCTACCGGGAGCGCTTTGCCGAGCTCAGCCCGTCCCTGATCGACGAGCTGCCGACGATCATCGGGGCGATGATCGACGGAATGCGGCGCAACCTGTCGCCGACGGTGATTGTCGGGACGTCGCGGGTGGCCCAGGCGCTCCGCGACCACTGCATCCTGCGGCGCGGTCAGGGCATCGAGCTTCCGGTCGTCATCGACGAGTACCAGACGATTCAGCACCAGATGCTCGCGACGCTCCGGGGCTGGGCCGACCGCGAGCAGGTGACCGGCGCCGACGCGATCGCGGTCGCCGACCGTCTCGACGCGCTGTTCGACGAGGTCACCGTGGTCAGCATCACCGATTACCTCGCGGCCCCGTCGCCTACCCCCGCGCGAAATCAACCACGAACGCCGCCAACTCCCGGCTGATGATCTTCAAGAAGCGCATCCCGTGATCCGCCGAGCCTCGGGAGGGGTCGTCGGTGTAGCCCGGCCCGTCGCCGAGCGCCTGGCCCGCCCGATTGACGGCCGGTCGATGCCGCGCGTCGGCGGAATAGGGCGGACCGGACAGGGCCGGCGGAAAGCTCGCCCGATCGACCAGGTCCGGACGGAGCGCCAGCACCAGCGACGTCTCGAAGGCGCCGGCGTGCCCGGGAAGCTGGCCGATCTCGGTTGCCCGCCCTTCTTCGACCAGCGCCGACCAGGCGACCGTCCAGTACGACGCCGCGGCGATCGAGAGCGGGCGGGCGAGCGAGGAATCCCGAGCGGCCACCCGGATCGCGTCGTCGTTCCCGCCGTGCCCGTTCACGATGACGACGTGTCGGAATCCGGATCGCTCCAGGCTGTCGCAGGCTTCCTTGACGACCTCGATGAAAGTGGTGTTCGTCGTCGAGATCACGCCGGGGTGCGGAAAGTGATGGTGAGAGCTGCCGAAGTGGATCGGCGGCGCCACGGTAACCGGCGCGTCGGCCATCGCGATCTCGGCCGCCCGCTGGCAAACGGTGGTGCAGACCAGGGTGTCGGTGACGATCGGCAGGTGGGGGCCGTGCTGCTCGATCGCCGCGGTCGGCAGCAGGACCGTCGTCTCCCGGGCGATCGCTCGGATCTGTTCCCGGGTCATCTCGGCAAGCAAGACCTTCGGTTGCATGGGCATTATTTGCACTCCTGACAAAAGTTCTCGGCTCAGCACGCGACGGAGGCGCCAGGGGCGCCGATATATCAGAGCGTTTCCGGCTTCCTGATGGCAGGCAACCAGCAGTACGGGGGCTTGCCTCCCGCCCGTCCGGTTCCCCGGAGCGGGGGACAAGCCCGCGCTAGGAGACGCTCGGTCTTTAAGATCGGTCAGTCGGAAGCGGCGCCGGCCGCCGAGAAGAACTCGACGAGGAGCTGGTTGACCCGCTCCGGCGCGTCGAGCGGAATCCAGTGGCTGGCGCCCTCGATTCGGACGTACGACCAGGGGCCGGTCACCCGAGAAGCCGAGGCGAGCATACCGCGCTCGGTCAGATACCGGTCGCCGGTGCTCCAGATGCCGAGGGTTGGCGCCTTGATCGGCGGCAGCTCGGCCGAGGTCAGCAGCCGCTCCGGCGGCAGGTTCGCCCGATACCAGTTGAAGCCGGCGGTCAGCGCGCCCGGCTCGGATAGCGCGGCGACGTATCGATCGACGTCGCCGGCTCCCTGGAGCAGCTCGCGCAACAGGTACCAGTCATCCTTCCGGAACAGCTCCTCGGCGACCCCGACGAACTGGATAAGCAGCCGGTACCAGCCGGCCTGGAGGTCTTCCAGCCTCGGGCGACCGGCCGCGCCGGGCAGGCCGACCGACATCGCGACCAGCCGATCGACCCGCTCCGGCTGGAGCGCCGCGAAGATCCAAGCGACGGCGGCGCCCCAATCGTGTCCCACGACGTGGGCGCGCCGAATCTCCAGTGCGTCGAGGAGCGCGGCCACGTCCCGCGCGACCAGGGGCAGCGCGTACTCGCCGACGCTCGCCGGCCGCTCGGTCTGGCCCCGTCCCCGGAGGTCGGGGGCGATCGCCCGAAATCCCGCCCCGACCAGGGCGTCGATCTGCCGGCGCCAGAGCTCCGAGGTGTCGGGAAAGCCGTGGAGCAGAACCACCGGCGGCCCCTCCCCGGCGTCGAGAACGTGATGCCGGAGGCCGTTGACCCGAATCTCGCGCTGCCCAACTCGACCGGAGCCAGGGCTCGCATCGTTCATCGCTTCGCCTCGGGAGCTCCCGGCGCCGCGGCAAAATACGACACCATCGTTTCCAGTTGCCGGTAAGTCGGCGGGGGAAGCACCCCCGGCGCCGCGACCGCGACCGGAAGGGCCGCCGTCAGCATGCGCACAATGGAGGGAAGCGAAACGACCGCTCGCAGCCAGGCGAGCGATTCGGGCGGAATGTCGGCGGCTCGGGTGTAGGCGAGGGTCGCCTGGTAGAACGGCATCACCGCCTCGTCGCGCCGGCGCTGGAACTCGGCGAGAGTGCTTTCCCAATCGGCGCCATTCAGCGCGGCGTCCAGCGAACCGTCGAGCAGGAACGCCTGGGCCAGGGCATCTCCCATGCCGAGGCCGGTGCTCGGATCCTTGCAGTAGCCCGCGTCGCCGGTCAGCACCCAGCCGGGGCCGAAAGGCTTGCGAAGGTAGTTGTCGATGCCGCGCGTTCCCAGCGCGCTCCCTTCGATCTCGGCGCGGCTCAGCCGGGCCGCCATTCCGGGGAATTGCTTGAAGCGCTCGACCAGCACCGCCTCCGGCGCCCGGCGAAACTCTTCGAAGTCCCGGGGCTGCGCTTCGATCGCCAGGCAGTCGAGGCCCGGCTCCATCGGGAAGACGAAGCCCATCTGATCACCCTGGAAGAAGAGCTCGACCGTGGGCTCGACCAGGGGGGCGACGCCATGAAAATAGCCGTAATAGCCCGGGCGCAAGCCCGGCACGGCCTCGTAGCTCGACGCCTGAACCCAGGCGGCAACCTGGGAATGCTTGCCGTCGGCGCCGACGACGACCCGGGCCCGCACCTCGCGCGGGTCCTCCCCGGTGCGCCGCGCGACGACGCCGACGACCCGTCCCTCCTCTTCGATCAGTCTCTCGGCCCGGGTGCGGTCGTGAAACTCGACGTTCCCCCGGCGCACCGCGTGCTCGACGAGGGTCGCGTCGAAGCGGTCGCGGCGCGGGGCCAGCGAGTAGGCCCCGGTCGGACCGACCGGTCCCTCGAGAACGCAGTCGTGGACGTACGACCGCATCCGAGTGATCCGACGCAGGCCGCTCGCCTCGACGTCCTCGAGGACGCCCAGGCGGCGGAGCAACGCCACGGCGGGAGGCCCCATGTAGTGGGTCGAGAGCGTATCGCTCGGAAACCGATCGCGATCGATCAGCAGCACCCGGTGGCCGCGCTGGCCAAGCAGGAGGGCCAGACTCGCCCCCGCGACGCGTCCGCCGACGATGACGACGTCGTACTCGTCGCGCGAGATTCCGTCCGAGCCGTGGTCCGCCCTGGCCGGATCGGGCTCGGCGGCGCGACCCTCGGGATGGGTCCGCGATAACATTATGTCTCCTCATCGAGTTCCTGGCAACGGAACGCGCCGGGTGCGAGATTGGTCGAAGCCGGTGCGTTCTCGCTGAACGGGTCGGGTCATCGGCCACGAACCCACCCGTGGCCAGCCCGGTCGCGCCAGACGTGCTCCGCGAGGTCGGCGGCTCGGTCAACCTCTCGTGGAGGCGCCACGGCCCCTCCAGCCCGGTCCCACGCCCCTGCATGGGTGGACCATTAGCCTATCACACCGCCTTCGTTCCGACTACTTTCACGATCCGCCGGGGCATACCGCGGAGTCGTGGGACGGCACCCAACCGGAGAGCGCGGGCATCTCGTTACGGATGACCTCGCTGGGTGGAACCGAGCGGGCGGGCGAGACACCCGCGCTCCGGAGCGATCCCCCGGGTTTCCGCGTTCTGCGCCGTCCGTCAGTACTCCCGTTTCAGCACGTTTCGATCGATCGAAATCGTGCCCGAGCCGAAAACCACCAGCACCAGCGCGGCGGCGAGCAGGAGCAGGTCGAGCTCGAAGCCGACGCCCGGTCGGCCGGTCACGATGAACGGCGTGCCGTGGGCCGCCTTGACGACGACCGTGGTGATCAGCATCTCCACGCTGAAGTAGAGGGCCAGCCAGGGGGTGAACAGGCCGAGGATGAGCAAGATTCCGCCAACCGGCTCCAGGATCACCGGAATCCAGCCGATCACGCCTGCGGCCGGGAAGCCCAGCCGGGAGACGAGGCCGAGAAAGTTGCTCGGATTCTCGATCTTGGGCAGGCCCATGAACAGAAAGACCGCGCCGACGACGACCCGCAACACCGCGGTGGCGTACGGCGAAAAGGGCGCCAGCTGTTTCCTCAACACGGTCGATCCTCCCGATCCCACCGAATGAATCCGCAAGGTGATGCACATTGTGACATACCTAAATCAATTGTCAACCGACGCATCTTGACCGCGTTGCCTCGACGGCTATACTGACGGCGGAGGGTGACATGGGATCCAGCGTACCGCGGATCGTCGACGTCCGCACGACCGGGCTCAAGCGAAACCCGACCTCGAAAGTCACGTCCACCCGCAACACCGATACCCTCGTCGAGATCTCCACCGACGCCGGCTTCGTCGGTCGGGGAAGCTGCTACACCTCGAAGGCGCTGGTCGACGCGGCGCTGGGCCTGCTCCGGGATCAGCTGATCGGCGAGATCGCGATCGAGCCGGAGCGCGTCTCGGAAAAGCTCCACCAGATGACCTACTGGACCGGTCGCGGTGGCAGCGTCACCCACGCGATCAGCGGGGTCGACATCGCCCTCTGGGACGTCCTCGGTCAGTTCACCGGTCAGCCGATCGGCCGCCTTTTGGGCGGACGCTTCAAGGAGAGGATCAAGCCGTACGCCTCGCTGATCTTCGCCGAGCCGGGCCGGCTTCGCGAGATTCTCAGCGCGGCGAAGGAGCGCGGCTTCCGCGCGTTCAAGCTCGGCTGGGGACCCTTCGGTCGCCAGAGCGATGCCTACGACGAGCTTCTCGTTCGGACCGCCCGCGAGACGATCGGCGACGACTGCGACCTCATGGTCGATCCCGGCGGATCGGTCCAGTTCTGGCCGCACGGCTTGAAATGGGCGCTGCGCACCGCGGAGATGCTCGCCAGCCACGGCGTGGTCTGGCTCGAGGAGGCGCTGCCGCCCGACGACCTCGAAGGTTACCGCGAGCTCCGGCGCGGCGCCCGGGTGCTGATCAGCGCCGGAGAAGTTCTGACCCGGCGCCAGAGCTTCCGTCCCTGGCTCGAGTCCGGCGCCGTCGACGTCATCCAACCCGACGTGACCAAGGTCGGCGGTCTCTCCGAGGGACGACGGATCGGCTGGATGGCCCAGGACCACGGCGTTCTGCTCGTGCCGCACGGATTCAACACCGCCGTGGGCGTCGCGGCCGACCTGCAGCTCGTGTCGGCGCTTCCCAACACCCGGTGGGTCGAGTACATCACCCCGTCGCCGCTCGTCGACGACATCCTGGCCACCCCCTTCGCGTTGGACGCCGAGGGGATGCTGGCTATTCCGGACGGACCCGGCCTGGGGATCGAGGTCGACCGCGCTCGAATCGCTTCGCTGGCGGTGGAGGAGTGAGAGGCTTCCCTCACCCCCTACCCTCGTCTACCCTCTGACCCCCTTCGCCAGGGGGAACCTTCAATGCGCGGGGAAGGGTCTTAACCGGTAGAGCCTCCCCAAAGACCCCTCTCCCGCGGCTGGGAGAGGGGGTAGGGGGTGAGGGAAACCCGGTCCCGACCGCTTTCCGAACCGTCACCGCGCCAATAGGGCCCGCAGCAAAATCTTCACGAAGGAGCGAGTGAGATGCCAACCAGCTCAGCCTACGTCGCGCGCCAGTACGTTCACGATCCCGCCTGGGGAGCGCTGCCGGAGGGGCTCGCCGACTGGGCCTACGTGCCGGCCGTCGCGGTCGACTCGCGGGACCGGGTGTACGTCAACCAGCGCGGCGCCCCGTCGATCGTCGTCTACAGCCGAACCGGCGAGCTGCTCGGGACCTGGGGCGATCAGTTCGCGAAGGGCGCCCACGGCCTCCAGGTTCGCCAGGAGGCGGACGGCGAATACCTCTACTTCACCGACGTCGCGCGCCATTGCGTGGTCAAGTGTACCCTCGACGGCCGCGAGCTCTGGACCCTCGGCGAGCCGGGCCGGGTCGGAGCGCCGGGCGAGCCGTTCAACCGGCCGACCAGCGTCGCCTTCACCCCGGAGGGCGACTTCTACGTGTCGGACGGCTACGGCAACCGGCGGGTCCATCACTTCGATCCGTCGCTCCGGCTCATCCGGTCCTGGGGCGAAGAGGGAACCGGCCCGGGCCAGTTCAGCCTGGTCCACCACGTCTGGTTCGATACCCGGGGCGGCAAGCGCCGGCTCTGGGTCTGCGATCGCCAGAACAACCGGATTCAGATCTTCACGCCCGAGGGCGAGTTCATCGAGGAGAAGACCGACCTGCGCCGCCCGAACAACACCTGGGTCGACCCGGAGGGCTTTCTCTACGTCACCGAGCTGGATGCCGGCCTCACGATCTTCGATCCGAACGACCGGGTGGTCCAGAAGATCCCCGGCGGCGGCCCCCGGGTGCCGGGCAACATCTGGAAGCCGCACGGCATCTGGGGCGACTCGCACGGCGCGCTGTACATCGCCGAGGTCGAGGACGGCCATCGAATCCAGAAGTTCAACCGAGCAGGGTGATCGTCCATGCGCGTTCTCGTGACCGACAGTCAGAGCAAGCTCGGCAAGGCGCTTTCCCAGACGCTGGCTCGGCAGCACGACGTTCAGACGCTCGATCTGAGCGGGTCGGGGGCGACCTACGTCGGCGATCCCCGCGACCGCGACTTCGCCGCGCGGGCAACCTCGGACGTCGACGCGATCGTTCACCTGGCGCCCCTCGCTCCCGCCGACGCGTCCCCGGTCGACGTGCTCGACGCGGCGACCCGCGGCACCTACAACCTGATCACGACCGCCGCGAAGGCGTCGCGCTTCGTCCTGATCAGCACCCTCCGACTCCTGGAAGCCTACCCGATGGAGTGGAGGGTGACCGAGCAGTGGGCGCCGTGGCCGTCCACCGCGGTCGCGGACCTCGCGCCGTACCTGGCCGAGCTGACGGTGCGCGAGGTCGCCCGGGTGGCGCCGCTCAAGGCGATCGGCCTCCGGCTTGGCGAGGTGGTCGACGACGCCGACGTGGCCGGGCGCGCCCCGGATCCGCGCTGGCTGCACCTCGAAGACGCGGTCCAGGCGGTCGAGCGCTCGCTAACCTACGACGAGCCGACGCCGGTCCACCGCGAGCCGGCGTTCGATCCGCCGCGCCACGGCTGGTGGGTGTTTCACATTCCCGGCGGCGGTCCGCGAACTCGCTTCCCGCTCGCGCTGGCTGGTCAGCCGCCGTTTGCCTACCGGCCGGCCCACGACCTCAGCTCGGGGGTCAGGCACCCCTGGCCGGCGCCGGTCGAGCATCGGGTCAAGCGCCTGTCGGGCCGGACGGGCGGCGCGGCGCGCAAGGTCGTGATCTACGGGGCCGGCGGTCCCCTCGCCGCGGCGACGACCGAGGCGCTCGCCCACGACCATGTCCTGCGGCTGACCGACGTGCGACCGCTGGCCGACATCGTGGCGGCAAACCAGCCGCAGTCCGAGGGCGCGCCCTTCCCGCGCTTGCTCGGGCCACCGCACGAGACGCGGGTGGTCGACGTCGCCGACACCGAGCAGGTGATCGAGGCGGCGCGGGGAATGGACGCGATCATCAACTGCACCGTCGTGCGGCCCGATCCGGTCCAGGCGTTCCGGGTCAACACGCTCGGCGCTTACAACGTGATGCGCGCGGCGGTCGCGAACGGCATCCGTCGGGTCGTCCACACCGGCCCCCAGCAGGTGACCCTGCCCTACCCGGCCGGCTACTGGTACGACTTCAACCTGTCGTCCGACGTCCCCTCCCGCCCCGGCGCTCACCTGTACATCCTGACCAAGTTCCTCGGCCAGGAGATCTGCCGGATCTTCGCCGAGGAATACGACCTCGAAGTCCCGACCCTGCTCTTCTCCAGCTTCGTGAATCCGAGCAATCCGGCGCCCGAGCCGATGGGCGCGTTCGCCTTCTCGGTCTCCTGGGAAGACTCCGCCCAGGCGATGCGTCAGGCCCTTCGGGCGCCGTCGTTCCCTCGTCCGTTCGAGGCGATGCACATCGTCGGCGACCTTCCGCATGGCAAGTACGACAACCGAAAGGCCAAGGAGCTGCTGAAGTGGCAGCCCCGCGACCGCCTGGAGGCGCACTGGTTGCGGACGCTGGACGGCGCCAGCGAGTAGGCGGGTTCGCACCGGCTGGAACCGGAGGTTCACCCCGGCCCAGCCGGTGCCCGAGAGTCCTGCCGCCGACGCGGAGCTGATCGATCAGCGTGCCCAGAGGTGGGCTCGGTGGGCAAGGCCGCCTCCGATGAATAAGCGCCGTCTCATACCGCGCCAGGAACGCGGCCGCGAGCAGGGGGTTGCGTCACCGTCCCCCGAACCCGCTGATCGCGATGCCCTGCATGAAGTAGCGCTGGGCAAAGAAGAATAGGATCAGCACGGGGATCAGCGCGAGCGACGACAGCGCCATCAACTGACCGGTGTAGATCGCGCCGTAGCGTCCGGCGAACAGGTTCAGCGCGACCGCGATGACGCCTTGCGTTTCGGTGTTCAGGTAGATCAGCGGGCCAAGGAACGCATTCCAGTTATCGATCAGACTGAAGATTGCTACCGCAGCCACTGCGGGCGTCGCGTTGGGCATGACAATCTGCCACCAGATCCGAAACGTTCCGGCTCCGTCCACCCGCGCGGCTTCGTCGAGCTCACGGGGAACGCCGAGGAGAAACTGGCGAAACAGGAAGATCGAGAACGCGCTTCCGAAGTAGTTCGGGACGATCAAGGGGAGGAACGTGCCCACCCAGCCGAGCCACTTGAAGATGACGAACTGGGGGATCAGCAGCACAGTGGAGGGGAGCATCAGTGTGCTCAGGCACACGGTGAAGAGCACGCCCTTGCCCGGAAACCGCAAACGCGCGAAGCCGAAGCCGACGATCGACGACGAGATGCATAACCCGAAGGTCGCGGTAAACGTCAGGAAAAGGCTGTTGAGGGTGTACAGACCGAAGGGCAGCGCCGTGACGCCGTCGACGTAGTTCTCGACGAAGAGGGGTTGAGGGACGAGGACCGGCGGAAACGCAAACTGTTGCTGGGTCGTTTTCAGTGAACTGTCGAACATCCAGAAGATTGGGACGATCATCAGCAACGCGACCGGAATTAGCAAAATGTTCCACAGCTCGACTCGGTAGTCGCGCCATCCCCGGGCACGCGCTACCGCCGCCGCTTGTTCTGGCGTCACCTGGCCGACCGCGATCACTTCTCCACGCTCCCGTACTCGTAATAGACCCAGCTTTTGGATACGAGAAAGTTCACCCCGGTTACGAAGAGGACGATCAAGAGGAGCACCCAGGCGAGCAGCGATGCGTAGCCCATCTTGAAGTACTGGAAAGCGTTCTGATACAGGTAAAGGACGTACAGAAGGATCGAGTTATCCGGGCCCTGGCCCAGGTTTGTCCAAACGTAGACGATGCTGAAGCCGCTCTGGAAGGCGCCGATGATCCCAATAATGATGTTGAAGAGAATCACCGGCGAGAGCAACGGAACGGTAATCGACCTGAACCGAGACCACAGATTGGCGCCGTCCACGCTCGCCGCGTCGTAGATCTCCTGGGGAATGCCCTGGAGGCCGGCGAGGAAGATGACCATCGTCGCGCCGACGCCCCAGAGGCCGATGACAATCAAGGCGGGCTTGGCGAGCTTGGGATCGAAGAGCCAGTTCAACGTGGGCAGGTGCAGGAACGTCAGGATCGAGTTGGCGATGCCATACTGGGGATTGTAGATCCAGCTCCACAGCAGCGCGGAGGCGACGGTCGGCGTTTGGGATGGGATGAAGAACGCGACTCGGTAGACCCCGCGCCAGCGCGTCGGGATGTCGGCGAGAATCGCGAGCAGGAGGGCGAACAGCGTGTAGAGCGGCACCGAAATCACCGTGACGAACACGGTATTGTAGAGTGTCACCCAGAACAGCGGATCGCCGATCATCGTTAGGACGTTGCCGAAACCGACGAAGCTCGGGGGATTCAGGATATCCCAGTGCGTGAATACCATGACGAGGGAGAAGATCATCGGCCCGGCGACAAACGCGACGAAGCCAAAAAGCCACGGGAGGATGCAGAGATAGCCGTCGCGGTATTCATTCCAGAGCAGGCGGCTTCGTCGGCGTACCACCACCGGTTTTGCCGCCGACCGGTCAACTGACATTTAGAACCCTCGTGCGAACACGGCGCTCGCGGATTTTCATGCCCTGCCCGCTGTGCTCGGACCGACGGGGACGAAAGGTACCCCACGGTCCTACTGGCTCTTACGCGACGCCACGCCACTCCTCCGGTACCGCGTCGAGCAGCTTCTGGATCTTCGGTTGCAGGTCGGCCAGCATCGCATCGACGGTCGTCGAGCCCCGGAGCAGGTTGTTCATCGGCGTCGTGAATAGATTGTTCTCTTGCGGGTAGATCACTGGCTCCGCGGTATGGTGGGTGATGCCGTCGATGAGCGGCTGGGCGATCACCTTGCGGTTGACGTGTCCGTTCGGCTGGAGGAAGGCATCGCTGTTGAGGACCGACTTCAGCACCGGCGTGTAACCCCCGAGCGCGTACGCGGTCTCGCCCGGCGTGCCGGTGAGCCAGAGGATCATCTGCCAGGCCTCGTCTTTGTGCTTTCCTGCCTTGGCCAGGGCGTGGCAGTCGGCCGGCGACCGCGTGGCCGCCTTCGCCTTCATCGGGTACGCCGCGATGTCCCAATCGGAGCCCATACTTTTATCGAGGCCGACCGAGAAGTACGAACCGCTCGAGAACATCGCGATTTTGCCGGTGAAGAACATCTGGTCGACGCCGATCGACGATTGGGAAGGCGAAGGCGCGACCTTCTCTTTGAGGATGAGATTCGAGTAGAAGGTGAACGCTTCCTCGAAAGCGGCCTCGGTTATCGTGATCTTGGCACCGGTCGGGTCGTTGAAGTCGCCGCCGTTCTGCCAGACCCAGGGCATCCAGTAGACCCACCAGTTGGTCGGCCCCCAGCCGAATATCTGGGCCGGCCCGGTGCCCGAGGTGAGCTTGTGCGCGGCCGTCAGAAACGCGTCCCAGGTCCACTCGCTATCGCCCCACGTCTGAGGAGGGTATTTCACGCCCGCGCTGTCGAAGACCTTCTTGTTATAGTAAATGACTGCTGGGGCGGTATCCCAGGGAATCGCGTACCACTTCCCGTTGAAGATCACCTTCGCGATGTCGGGACCGGAGTAATCGTCCTTGTTGACCTTGGAGGTCATTATGCGACTGGTGATATCGTCCATCGCGCCACGCATCGTATAGGACGGCAGGTTTTTCGTTTCGATGTCGATCACATCTGGCGGCAGATTACCGGCAAGGTCGACGAGCAGCTTATTGAGGTCCGCGTTGACGAAGTTGATCGTGATGTTCGGGTTCGCCTTCTCGTAGGGCTCGACGATGTTGGCCTTCCAGTAATCGATCTCGCGCTGCGCCAGGCCGTTACCGCCGAACAGCGTCAGGGTCACCTTGCCCCCCGCCTGGGTGTTCGACTGGGCAGGAATTGGCGTAGGAACGGCCGCGGCCGTCGTCGGGTTAGGCGCTGCGGTCGGAGCCGATGACACTGGCGTCGAGCTAACCGCCTTGGCGGCAGTGGTTGGAGATGCCGCCGGCGACGTACCGCTGCAGGCGGCCAGGATCGAGATCATCCCGGTCGCCACTGCGCCGCGCAGGCCGACGCGTAGAAGCTCGTGGCGAGAAATTCGAGCGGTCAACATGGGGATCCCTCCTGCTCTGACATTTCTGTCAAATTCTGCCTAACCTCCGTTTGGTGCCTCCAGGCGCCGCAGCAAATCGGCCTCGGCGTTCGCGAGATGGACCGTTAGTGCCCGCTTCGTTGCTTCGGCGTCCTGATTCTGGTAGCCGTCCCAGATGGATCGATGCTCGGCGAGGGTGGCCGTTGCTCGCTTAACCGCGACGGCGTAGAGCCCCCGCGCGACGTGGATGTGCGCATGCAGCCCTTCGTACAGTCGCAGCATCCGCGCGTTCCCGAGCGCCGCCAGGGGAATGCGATGGAAATCGGCGTCGAGACGAATGTAGGTGCTATAGTCTCGAAAGCCTTCGCCGTCGGCCAACGCTTCCATCTGCTCGACCACGGTCGCCATCTGCTCACCGAGCTCGCGCGGCAGCCGCGCCTCGAGAGCCTCGACCGCGCCCACCTCGATCATCCGCCGAATCTGGAAGATCTCACGCACGTCGTCGGCGCCGATCCGAGACACGAACGTACCTCGACGGGGGGCAATCTCCACCAGTCCTTCTTCGTGCAGGCGAGCCAGTGCATGGCGGACCGGC
>JAJPKB010000483.1 GCA_021323915.1 Chloroflexota bacterium
CAGGTGTGGACGACCTCGGAAACGAGACCGACCGAGGCGAGCATCTCCCGCCACTCCGAGATGCGGTGATCGCGCACGTGGGAGCGATCGCGCAGGTACTCGATCGCGTTCACGAACGTGTCGAGGGCTGGATCCTCTGGCGCGACGGTATCGGCGAGGAATAAGCGGCCGCCGGGCCTCAGCACCCGCGCGACTTCCCGAGCCACTCGGAGCGGCTCACGGTAGTGGTGCGCGCTGTAGCGAGAGGTGACGACGTCGAAGCTGCGGTCGGGAAAGGGCAGCTTCATCACATCGCTGTGAAGGAAGCGCACGTTGCGAATGCCACGCTCGGCGGCCAGACTTGAGGCCTGATCGAGCATCTCTTGCGTCAGGTCGATCCCGACCACCTCGGCCACGTGGGGTGCCACCGCGAACGCGGTGTGGCCCACGGCCGTACCCAGGTCGAGAACGATCCCGGCGCCTTTCGCGCCGATCGCCTCGACGAGGATCGGAAGATCTTCCCCACGAGCGTGGGGCTTGCTCTCGACGTAGTTCGCGGCAACGGCGCCAAATTGGGTTTGGATCTCGTTTGGCACGATGCTACTCCTCTAATTCTCGACCGATCGCGACGCCCCTTCGGTCCCGGGCGAGAGCCGTCGATCGGCCCTTCGGTCTGAGCCCAGCGTAGCGCAGCCGCACCGATTCGTCTAAGATATGAACTCAATCACTTAGATAGGTAGCGCCTATATGGAGATCCACCAGCTAACCTACTTCGTCCGTGTTGCCGAAACCCTCAACTTCACCCGCGCCGCGGTCGACCTTTCCATCGCCCAGCCTTCGTTGAGTCAGCAGATCCGCAAGCTCGAGCGTGAGCTGGGCTTCGCCCTTTTCGACCGACGGCCAGACGGGGTCCGGCTGACCCCGGAGGGCGCCCTGTTCCTCCCCCACGTCCGTTCAGCGCTCGATCGGATCGATGCGGCCACCGTGGCGGCGCAGGAGATCCGCGGGGTCCAGCGCGGTCTCGTCACCGTCGGCATTTCGCCGTTTGCCGGGGCGCGGCTGCTTCCACCTCTCGTCCGGCTGGCTCGTGAGCAGCTACCCGGGGTGACCGTTCGGGCCCACGAGGACGGACTGAGCCGACTCCTCGGGCTGCTGGAGACCGGTGATATCGACTTAGCCCTGGCGCTGCTGCCCACGCCGGATCCGAACCTCATCACGACGCCCCTCCTCGCCGAGCGCCTGGTCGTCGTCATACCAATCAGCCACCCACTCGCGAACTGCCCGGTCGTCGATCTGGCCGATCTGCGGAACGAGCCCTTCGTCCTCCTGACGCCCGCCTTTGGCCTGCGCCGGCTGGTCGACGAGGAGTGCGCCAGGGTCGGATTCAGCCCGCGCGTCGCGTTCGAGAGCGGCAACGTCGGGGTCATCCTGGGTCTGGTAGAGGAAGGTCTGGGCGTGACCATCCTACCGGAGAGCGCGGTCCGAAGCGATCAGGCAACGATCGTTCGGCCGGTCGTCGCGGGCGGAAGCTATCTTCAGCGACGGATCGGACTCGCCCACCGCCGCGATCGCTACGTGCCGCTTGCCGCCCGACGCCTCTTCGCGCTCGCCGACGAGTTGAGCCACCGACTGCTTTCCGGTCCGCGCCAAACGCGCTAGACTTCGGACGATGGACGACCGACGACGAATCATCGAGCGCGGCTGGGCACGCGTCGAGCCGCGGTCTCACGGGGCGCTGCTGACGCGCCAAATGGCATCCGAGCGCGAGTATTCAAACGCTGAGATCGGCGACGGAGCTGGTACCTTTCCCTGGCGGCCTCCGTTGACGATGACCCTCCGCGCCCGCTTCAGCCATCCGACCTCGGAGCTTCGTGGCACGGCCGGCTTCGGCTTCTGGAACGCGGCGATCGGACCGGGCTTTTACTCGCTCCGCCCGCCCCGCGCGGTCTGGTTCTTCTTCGGAAGCCCGCCGTACGACGTTCCGCTCGCGCTCGACGTCCCGGGACACGGCTTCAAGGCGGCGACACTGGACGCTGGGCGCCCCGGATTTTTCGCCCTGCTGCCAACCGCTCCGGTGGGCGTGCTGCTGATGCGCGTCCCGTGGCTGTATCGCCGCCTCTGGCCGATCGCCCAGCGCGCGATTGGCGCCAACGAGTCGTTGCTCGACGACCTCGACCTCACGGTCTGGCACTCCTACGGTCTCCGCTGGGAGTGCCGCAGGGTGACCTTCTCCGTTGATGATCGAACCGTTCTCGTCTCCCCGGCGTCGCCGGCCGGTCCTCTCACCTTCGTCGCCTGGATCGACAACGCCTACGCCATCGCGACGCCCCAGGGACGATTCAGGATCGGTCTCATCACCGAGCTACGCGCCCAGTGGCTCGAGGTGGACCAGATCGAGATCGAGCCCTAAACGTCTACGCCGCTCGCGTTTGGGCCGCGCCGGGCTGATAGGTCAGCACCCGTCCCCAGAGGCTCTTCGTTCCCCAGATACCGGCCCGGAGGCATTCGAGCTGGACAATCTGGCTGTGGTCGACGAAAAGGTTGACCTCGGGCCCGTAGTTCTTGATGTACCACGCGAAGACGGCCGGATCGGCG
>JAJPKB010000531.1 GCA_021323915.1 Chloroflexota bacterium
CAGCGGGTCGTTCCGGTCGGCCTCTCCCCAGAGCTCGTCCGGAATAGGTAGCGTCTCGAATCGCGCGGCTCCAGCCCGGACGCCACGAATCTCGGTCCCGAGGGCGGAGTAGCTCGCTTCGAGACTCCCCGCCTCGCCGCGCACGACGAACCGTTGCTCGACGCCGCGCTCGCCGACGTGTGCCACCGCGCTGACCTGGATCGAGCCCCGGGCGCCGCTCGCGAACCGAAGGCTCAGGAGCGCCGCGTCGTTGGTCGGCGCCACGTCCTCGCCGTCGGCGCGACGACGCTCGACGTGATGGGCGAGCTGGGCGCTCACGCCGGTGACCTCGCCGAAGTAGCAGCGGGCGAGATCGACCATGTGGGAGCCAAGATCACTCAGCGCGCCGGCCGAGCGAGCGCCGTCGTACCGCCAGCTGTACTGGTCGCCGAGACCGTAGCCGTGACAGAAGCTCAGCGAGCAGTCGAAGGGACGGCCGATGTACCCCTCGTCGATCAGCTGCTTCAGGTAACGGTGGGCTGGCGGCCAGCGCCAGGAGAAGAACGTCATGTGCTTGACTCCTACCTCCTCGGCGCGCTCGTACATTCGGCGCGCCTCGTCGACGTCGCGGGCGAGGGGTTTGTCGCACAGGACGTGCAGTCCGCGATCGAGCGCGGTCATGGTGATCGGAAAGTGCAGGTCGTCGGGCGCGACGACGACGAGCAGATCGAGCCCAGCGTCTTCGATCAGGCGATGGTAGTCGGCGAACACCAGCGGGATGTCGAAGGCCGCGGCGACGCGCCGGGCGCGCACCTGGTCGCGGCCGCAGATCGCGACGACGTCGGCTCGAGGATGGCTCTTCAAGCTGGCGAGATGGATCGATTGGGCGTGCTCGCTCGTGCCGATAACTCCAACGCGTACCCGCTCGGATGACGGCATAGGCAACCTCCTCGTGGCATAGCCAGTGATCGACGGCGACCGGACGACCCATCGCTTCCCACCGAGCGAAGGCCGGCGCGACGTGCCCCGTCGAGGGCGCGGCGAGCCGGATGCCGGCAGTCGGAGGAATCGGCGAGGGGACGGCTAAACGGTCAGTGGGGCCCGGACCGAGAGTGATCGGACAGGTCGGCCCGGCGGTTTGGAAGGAAAGGAAGAAGCCAGGGAGCCTGGCTTCGAAGAGGATGATCGATCATCGCGACGCTTCTTTCACGTGCCTGCGGAGTTAGCTGACGGGTTCGGGTTGAAAGACGTACCCTATCCTTCCGAGGAAGGAATTCACCCCACCGATGGAATCCCCCGCTTCCCTTTCGGGAATTCGGCCGTTATGGTGTTGTCGGCGAAGGCGTTGTCAAGCAAGCACCTTCTTTGTCCATTGTACCATCGGCGCGCCGATGCGTCACCCATTCCAAATCGAGCGACGGACTCGATCGAGTCCGTCGCTCGGCGCGATCGACCTACGATAGACGGTGCCGACCGAAGAGTCCGGCACTCGCGATCGCCAGGCCCCCGGCGATCAGGAGCCAGATGATCGCGTTTGGTGCCCCGCCGGTCTTCGGGAGCGTGCTCGGCCGAGTCGCGGACGCTCCGAGAACGATCGTCGGCGGGTGCGGCACCCGCGTCGGGACGACCACCGGCGTGGTGGAGGCTCCGAGGACAATCGTTCCGCTGTTCGTCGGCGGACTGTTGTTTGACCTGGACGAGCTACTCGGCGTGTTGGTCGGCGTGCTCGTTGGGGTGTTGGTGGGTGTTGGCGAATTCGATGAATTATGGCCGCCCGGTGTATTCGTCGGCGTCGCGGTCGAAGTGCTGGTCGGTGTCCCCGTTGGCGTGCTCGTGGGCGTGTTGGTGGGCGTACTGGTCGGAGTGCTGGTCAGGGTGCCGGTCGGCGTGCTCGTCGGGGTCGGCGACTCGTGGACTGGGGTGTTGGTGGGCGTGCTCGTGGGAGTCGGCGAATCGTGGACCGGGGTGTTAGTCGGTGTGTTGGTCGCGGTCTGATCGTGGACGACGGTGGAAGTGCTGGTCGCCGTCTGGTGGTGGTAGGGGTTGGGAGTATCGGTCGCGGTCGCATCGTGGTTGTTCGTCGGCGTGGACGTCGCGGTGGCTTGATGAATCGGTGTGGACGTGCTGGTAGGTGGATGCTGATTCCCTCCCGACGAATGCTCGTCGGATACCCCGTTCGGATTCCGGCCGACCTGGCCGGTACCGGTCGCGGGGGCCTGACTGCTCCCCGCGCTCACCAGGGGCGTCGAGAATGCGATGATCGCGACGGATACGATAAGGGCGCACACGAGCAGGGCCCAAATGCGCCGTTCGGGTCGCGGCGATTGTTTCAAGTGAGCCTCCGATAGATTCGCTGGGGCCCGTCAATCCACGAACGGAACGGTGAAGGTCGCCATCGATGGCGCCGTGCACCGATAGGGATGTCGGGATGGGGCCTCACCCCTGGGGAGCGGCCACCTTTTCGCAGGGGCGCCAGGAATTTCCCTCATCCCCTGCCCCTTCCTCGTCTACGCTCTGACCCCCTTATCCAAGGGGAACCCTCAGTGCGCGGAGGAACGGTCTTAGCGGAAGTATCTGCCCTAAAGTCCCCTCGCCCTCGGATGGGAGAGGGGGTAGGGGGTGAGGGAAGCCCCGGCCATCCCCAAACCCGGACACTCCCCAGGGCCTCACCCCGTCCACTTCCGCGGCCGCCCCGCTCCATTCGAAATGGAGACGGGCCAGGGGTGAGGCCGCGCCCGGTCGGTAGCCCGCGACGGCTGCCCGGACCAGCCAGGGAGCGATGGGTCGCGCCCTCGTATGAAGATTTGTCCGTCCAGATTTAGGGCCGTTTGCCGTGGCGTCCGGCTCGACCGCGCGCAGTTTGTCGCGTTGCATCGCTGGTGCGGCGCCGGCCCGTTTAGACCTCGGCACCCGGTGGATGCAGACCGCGTTTCCATTTATCTGTCCAGCCCTGGTGGATCTGCAACCGGGATTGATCCGGGCGTCGGAGCAAATGATAGATCTCGGCCGTTGAGAACAGGTTAAGACGGTATGAGAAAGCCGTATCAGTCGCTGAGGATCGATCCGGATAGCTAGCTTCGTTCCGCGACCGACGTCGCGGGCTTTACCTCGAGCGGACGCGTCTGGCGGCGAGCGCCCGGCCAGTCTCGCGCGCGTCGCTCGGGACCGTGCCGGTTCGGCACTCGGTGCGCTGACGCCCGTCGCGATCTACCCGGATGATACTGATCCAGCCACAGGTCGGACAGATGAGACGCGCCTCATCCCCGGCGCCGAGATTCAGATAGGCGAACGGCTCGTCGTGCCGTGCGCACCGGGAATTCTGGCAGCAGATCGGAGTGCGGCTTGATGCGAACATATGTTCCTCCTGGCGAGGATATCATAGCCGTTCTCCTCGGTTTCGTCCAGTGCTTCGGCCCTCTATCGTCGAGGGTCATGTCAAAGTCGGTCCATCGCAGATAATTCCCGTGCACAATCCACACGGGAGGGGAGTCTGCGATGGGCCAGCGCAAGTTTACGGCGCTGGTGGAGGCCTTGGCCGCGCTGGCGAGTGGTGTCGCGGGCGGGATTAAGTGCCGGCATGTTGGCCAGACGGTTTGAGGTCGAAGGGCTGGAGAGCAAGGACGGATCCCATGCCGATCGGCATGGGGTTTGTTGAATCGCCGGGGAATGGGCAGGATCAGGTGCCGGTCTCCGGGTCGTTGATCACCTGACGGAAGATGGTTTCATCGAGGCAAAGCTCACGGTGAGCTTCGTCCGTCAGGTGACGCCCGAGGTAGCAGCGGAGACGGCGGTGTTGGCGTTGGTGAGCACCAAAGAGTGGTCGGAGGGGGGGCAGACCGATGAAGCCTATATCGCCCCCGCTGGTGGATCGAGAGCGCCCGGTTTAACGGGTTGAAGGAAGGCTGGCTCCTGGAGCGTTATCCCTGGGGACGTTCGGAGGCGATCGTGCGCGGGCGGGTGGGTTTTACCCTGCTGGCCCAGCAGGTCGTCGCCTTGTATTGCCAGGCGGCGGGCCGGCAGTTGGTGGGCCACAGGATTCGCCGCCTGCGCCGGGCTTTGAACCTGGCCCTGGGCGGTCCAGGGATGGTCGTGGTCGCCGACGATTGCTACGCCGTGCTCCACGTCGAGGAACTCCTCCCCGCGCTGGGCCACCCGGTCACCCAGAGTTTGCGGCGGGCGATCACCCTGCCGATCCCGCGGAAGAGGGCGTGAGCCGACGAACCAGGGGAGGAGTCTGCCCAACAGACGACGCTGGCGCCATCTCCCCCAAGAGGCGTTTCTCGCGACGGCGCGCGCCTTGGCCGCGGAGGTTTGCGCCGCTCGCGCTGCCGCTGTGGTGATGGTACACCGAGAGACAGGATATCTCCAGGAAAGGCGGACAAAGCGGAATAGTCGCTGGAGGGGTTCGGGGGCACTGACTTTCGCCATCAGGAATCACTTGAGACGGTGCCTTTGAGTAAGACCTTGCCAGTTGGGACAGACGTGCCCGGCGTCGGCTCGGCGGTGATTGCAATTGTCTCACCCGGATTCGGGGGACGCGCGAGCACGAAGGTCGCGTTGCCATCCGGAGTTGTCACGAAGGTACCCGCGGGCTGCGCTCCATGAGCGTTGATGATCCAGACTTCGTAGACCAGACCTGCCCCGGGTGGTGGCAGATGGCTCACCGTGACGATGCCGAC
>JAJPKB010000317.1 GCA_021323915.1 Chloroflexota bacterium
CGAAGCCCGAGAGCGAGACGCCGCGTGCGCGACGAGTCGCCCGCCGGCAAACATTCCGCGCCCAAGGCGCCGCGGATCCAAGAGGTAGGCGGCGTAGCGGAGCGGCTGACCGGTCACGCTGGCGGGCAGGTGACCAACGCTTTCCGGGGGCGGGAACAATCCACGCCAGAAGGCCGCGGTCTGGGTCCATGCCGAGCAGCCGATGTAAAGGGAGAAATCTCGGAGGAAGGCGCGAAGGACGACGTCGCTTCCTTCCCCGGTCGCTCGCCGGCCGAGGATGAAATCGGGCTCGACGAACGCCTCCAGCAGGCTCCGAACCGGGGCCGGCGGCGCGAGCCTCGCCAGGACCTCGTCGGGAACCGGCGCGCCGAGCCAGCTCCGGCCCAGGCGAAGCGGCCAGTAGACCGCGCCGGCGGTGCGCGCCGCTCGTACGATCTTCAAAAACAGGTCCCAGTCGAGCTCGCCCGGCCAGCGCGTCGTGATCGCCAGGATATCAGCCAGGCTGCGCAACGGCGCCCGCTCGTAGCGATGGGGGTACGCCAGGTGGACGCAGAGGTGATGGAGCGCGTCGACCGGGGACGGAACGAGAACGTCGATTCCCGCGACCGGCTTGACCTCGGCCCGCGCCCGCAGCCCCTCGACGTCGAGCACGTATGGCTGGGGCTCCGAGATCAGCTGGTGGTGCAGCTCGACCGAGACGCTCGAGTCGGCGAGGTAATACGCCTGGAGGTGGTGGTTGACCTTCGGGTCGGCGATGCCGTACGGATCGTCGTTGGCGAAGCCGTGATCCAGCAGCGCGGCGTTGGCGCGGTCGAGCTCCGGTTTGGGAAGCAACAGGTCGACGTCGGACAGGGTCCGCTGACTTGGCTGCCGGTAGGCGGTGTAGGCGAGCATCGTGCCCTTGAGGGCGACCGGCCGCAGCCCGGCATCCTCCAGGGCAGCCACCGCGCGCTTGAACGTCACGACCAGGCCGATCGTGCTGGCCGCGGCATCCCGGGTGGCGACGAAGCGAAGGCAGGCGTGAACGCCGTCCGGCACCGACGGGCCGAGGCGCTTCAGCCGGGAATACACCAGCGGCGCGACCGACTCGTTGATCGCCAGCGCCGCCACCGCCTCCCAGTCAAGCCGCTCGTCGGCACAATCGTCGGAGTCGGAGGCCGCGCGCTCGGGAACGAGCGCCTGGCGGATGGCCTCGACGACGAATCGCTGCTCCGGTGAGAGATCAGCGATCATCGATCACTCACTAATACGCGCCTTCGCCCCGGACCACGACCATCACCGTCCGAAGCAGGATTCCCAGGTCCAGCCAGATGCTGTAGTTGCGGATGTAGTGCATGCTCAGGCGAACGCGCTCGTCGTACGGAATCTCGCTTCGCCCCTGGACCTGCCATGGGCCGGTGATCCCCGGCTTGACGGTGAGCAGGTTGAGCTGCCACTTACCGTAGCGCGTGGCCTCGTCCGGACTGATCATGCGAGGTCCCACCAGGCTCATCTCACCCCTCAGCACGTTGATCAGCTGGGGCAGCTCGTCCAGGCTCGTCCGGCGCAGGGCGCGCCCGATGCGCGTCACCCGGGGATCTACCTTCAGCTTGTAGCCGTGGATGAACGCCTCGTACAGATCGGGGTCATTCCGGAGAACCTCGTCCGCGTTCACCACCATCGTGCGGAACTTGAACGCGTCGAACGGCTTCCCGCCCCGTCCCAGGACGCGGCGTCGATGGAAGATCGGCCCCGGCGAATCCAGCTTCACCAGCACGGCGATGCCCAGCAGAATCGGGCTGAGCACGAGCAGCCCGATCGCCGCACCGACGTAGTCCAGGCTCATCTTCATGAACGCGTCGACCTCGGTGATGCGCACCCGCTGTGGGGTCATCAGCGGCACGCAGCTCACCTCCTGGACGCGGACGCCGGTCGTCAGGATCTCGAAAAGCCCGGACGAGAGGCGCAGCTCGACGCCCTCGTCGTGACCGAAAGCCCGGAAGACGTCGAGGAGATGGTCGCGCGTCAGGGCCGTCGTGGCGATGACGACTTCCCGAACTTCTCGGTCGTGAACCGATTTCTCGAGGTCGCCCAGGGTGCCGACGACCTTGAGCGTCCCGATCACCGAGGCGCCGATCGGCAGGGTATCGTCGATGAATCCGAGGATCCGGGTCCCGGAGCTCGGGTTCTCGAGGAACTGCTGGGCCAGGGCTTTCCCTTCGTCGTTGGCACCCACGATCACCGTCGGCGTCAACAGCCAGTCGTGCCGGTGCGCGAGCCGGAGCAGCCGACGGAAACCGAACCGGCTTCCGCCGACCAGGCACACCGCCAGAAACCAGGTCAGCAGCAGCCAGCCGCGGGACATGATCAGCGTCTTGTCGAGAAAGCTGATGCCGATCAGCGCGAGCATCCCGACGGTACAGGCGTTGATGACGCGGGTGTACTCGTGAAAGCCGGCGAAAAGATAGTGCCGATCGTAGAGGCGATACAGCGAGAAGATCGTGAGCCACACCGGAATCGCCCAGAACACGACCGACGAATAAAACGTCAGCAGGTGCGGCGGCGTCTCCAGGAACGGCAGCCCGATCTTGAAGCGAACCACGTAGGCCAGCGCGAAGGAAGCCCCCAGGGCGACGGCGTCCATGCCAACCAGCAGGACGATCAACGCCGGCGAATCCAGGCCGGCGCGCCGGATCCGGCTCGTCGTGGATGGGAGCGCGCTGAACGCGGGGAAGCTCCGCGGAGTCTCCACCGTCACACCTCGGTTATCGGCAACCAATATCAACGACCAGGTATCATCTATTAAAGTGGCGTCAGTCCGCGGCCGCGCCGGCGGTGGCCCAGCGGAGGTGCTCCATCCCGACGCGCACCGCCCGTTTGAACGTATGGGTATCGGAGAAGAGCATCTTGAGGTAGGTCCAGGCCGGTCCCGGTCGCAGCGCCCACTCGCGGAAGGCGCGCTTTTGCCAGTACATCAGGTCCTCGGCCGAGAGATTGTCGTACTGGAGGACGGTCCCCTTGTCCATGTCGACCTCCTCCCAGCGCGTCCCGGGACGGAACCAGCCGTTTTTCACCACGTCGAAGAAGAACGGGGTGCCCGGGTAGGGCGCGGCGATGTGGAAGAGGGCGAGGTCGAGGGGAAGGCTCTTCGAGAAGTCGATCGTCTGGCGAATCGTCTCGACGGTCTCGCCCGGCAGACCGATGATGAAATAGCCCCAGTTCTTGATGCCGGCCGCCTTCGCCCAGGTGAGCGCGCGACGCGCCTTCTTCGGATCGGCGCCTTTCGCCGCCCGCTTGAGGATCGCCTCGTTCCCGCTTTCGATGCCCCAGGAGATCATCCAGCAGCCCGCCCGTCCCATCATCCGGAGCATCTCTTCGTCGACGTAGTCAACCCGGCTGTTGCAGGTCCACTTGATCTTCAGGCCTTCTTTGATGATCAGGTCGCACAGCCCCATCACCTGGTCGCGGCTGAGCGTGAAAAGGTCCGCGTACATGTGGATGTTGTGAATGCCCAGGTCGTGCAGGATCCACAGCTCCTTCATGATCCGCTCGGGGGTCAGGAGGCGGACCGACCACTGGTAGGAGACGTGCTTGATGCAATAGCGGCAGCCCGCCGTGCAGCCGCGGCTGGTGACCATGAACGTGAAGGGCCCCTTGATCAGCGGCATGCGGTACTCGTTCAGCGGCAGCAGGTGATGCAGCGGCATCGGCAGGTCGTTCAGGTCGGGGATAAATGGACGGCCCGGGTTCATCGTGATCGCGCCGTTCGCCCGCCAGACCAGACCTTTGATCGCGCTCAGGTCCGGGGGACCTTCTTCGCCCAGACGCGGCACCGGCGCCCAGGATGGATCGGTCTTTTTGAGCAGCGCGGTCACCCACTCCGGGCGACTCGCCTGCCGGCCCTCGAGCACGTCGATCAGCTCGCGGAAGGTGAGCTCGGGCTCGCCGCGGAGAACGAAGTCGAGGGCGGGAAAATCGCGCATGGTCTCCGTCGGCATCGCGGTCACGTGCGTCCCGAAGGCCATGGTCGTCGCCCCCAGGCTCTTGGCCAGCATCACGCCGTACATATCGTTGGTGAGGGTAGGCGCGGTGACCTGGGTGATGTAGTA
>JAJPKB010000226.1 GCA_021323915.1 Chloroflexota bacterium
GGGGACCGGTCGCCGTGGTCGGAGGCATCGGCGTGGGCTGGCCAGCGGATCGGACCGCGCTCGAGATACTCGCGTCGAAGCGAAACATCGTCTTCTCCTCATCGAGATTGAATAATACCTAGCCACCGATCACCTGCTTCGTGTGTCGCGCGATCATCAGGTCTTCGTCGGTCTTGATCACCCGTACCGTCACCGGGCTGCCGTCGCCGGAGACGATTGGTTGGTGAGCGTCGTTGCGACGCGGATCCAGCTGGATGCCCAGGAAGTCGAGCCCCGCGCAGATGCGCTGGCGAATCGAGGCCCCTCGCTCGCCGATGCCGCCGGTGAAGACCAGCGTATCGAGCCCGCCCAGGACGGTCGCCAGCGCGCCGAGGAACTTCCGTGCCTGATAGCAGAAAAGCTCGACCGCCTCGGCGGCGCGCGGGTCGCTCGTCGCCTTCGCCAGCAGGTCCGCCATGTCCTCGCTCGTCTCCGAGACGCCGAGCAGACCCGACTGTCGATTGACGAGGTCGCTGAGCCTGTCCGGATCCAGACCTCGCGACCGAAGCAGGTAGAGCAGGACGCCGGGGTCGAGGTCGCCGACGCGGGTGCCCATCACCAGACCGCCGGTGGGCGTGAAGCCCATCGTCGTGTCGACGCCGATGCCGCCGCGCACCGCCGCCATGCTCGCGCCGTTGCCCAGGTGGGCGATGACGAGCCGCCCGTCGGCCGCCACCGGGTCGATCCGCCGCAGCTCATGGACGATAAACTCGTAGGACAGGCCGTGAAACCCGTAGCGGACGATTCCCTCGTCGGACAGCGCCCGCGGCAGCGCGTAGATCCGAGCGATCCGGGGCATCCGGGCGTGAAACGCCGTGTCGAAGCACGCGACCTGTGGAACCTCCGGGTAGGCGGCACCGACCGCGCGGACGGCGTCGATCGCCTGCGGCAGGTGCTCCGGATCGATCGGGATCAGCCGGGCAAGTTCCTCGATCACCTGAGGTTCGACCTGTCGCGGCTCGCGGTACCAAGCGCCGCCGTGGACGATCCGGTGGCCGATCGCGACCAGGCCCCGGTCGCGGCCCTGGTCGCGCAGCCAGTCGAGCAGTGCCCTTACCGCGGCCGCGTGATCGGAGAGGCGATCGGCCCGATCCAGCAGGCTTGCCCCGCTCGCGTCCGCGATGCGCAATCGCCCGCCATCCTTGCCGATCCGCTCCGCGGTGGCCGCGACTTCCAGGGTTTCGGTTCGGTCGATCCGGTAGAGGCCGGCCTTCAGGCTCGACGACCCGGTGTTGATGGTCAGGATCCTGGTCGCCAACAGTCGTCATCCTTTCGATGGACCTGCTATGGTGCTCCGTCCGGGCGGGGCGTGGTTGGTGGGGCCACGACCCCCCGAAGAGAGATGGACAAGCGCTAGCCGCGCATCGCGCGGTAGCGCCGGATCAGCGCGTTGGTCGAGCTGTCGTGGGCGAGCGACGGCTCGGCGGTGCCCGTGAGCTCGGGAATGATTCGCCCTGCCAGCTCCTTGCCCAGCTCGACTCCCCATTGATCGAACGAGTCGATCTGCCAGATTGCGCCCTGGGTGAAGACGCTGTGCTCATAGAGGGCAACCAGCTTCCCGAGCGTCTCCGGCGTCAGCTGCTCGGCCAGGATCGTGTTGGTTGGACGGTTGCCCTCGAAGGTCCGGTGGGGCGCGAGCCAGTCGGGCGTGCCCTCGGCCTTCACTTCCTCGGCCGTCTTGCCGAACGCCAGAGCCTCGGTCTGGGCGAGCAGGCTCGCCACCAGCAGATCGTGATGGCTGCCGAGCGGATTCAGCGACCGGGCGAAGCCGATGAAGTCACAGGGGATCAACCGGGTCCCCTGGTGGATGAGCTGGTAGAACGAGTGCTGGCCGTTCGTGCCCGGCTCGCCCCAGTAGATCGGGCCGGTCTGGTAGTCGACCGGCGTGCCGTCCAGGGTGACGTGCTTGCCGTTGCTCTCCATGGTCAGCTGCTGGAGGTAGGCCGGGAACCGCTTCAGGTACTGATCGTACGGCAGCACCGCTATGGTTTGCGCGCCAAAGAAGTTGTTGTACCAGATGGCGAGCAGCCCCAGGAGGACCGGCAGGTTCCGGGCGAGCGGCGCGGTCCGAAAGTGCTCGTCGACGGCGTGGAAGCCGGCCAGCATCCGCTGGAACTGCTCCGGACCAATCGCCAGCAACGTCGAGACACCGATCGCCGAGTCCATCGAGTACCGGCCGCCGACCCAGTCCCAGAAGCCGAACATGTTGGCGGTGTCGATCCCGAACGCGGTCACCTCCTTCGCGTTCGTCGAGACCGCGATGAAGTGCTTCGCGATGGCGCGCTCGTCGCCCAGGGCGCGCAGGGTCCATTCCCGCGCCGAGCGGGCGTTGGTCATCGTTTCGAGCGTGGTGAAGGTCTTGGACGAGATAATGAAGAGCGTCTCGGCCGGATCGAGGTCGCGGGTTGCCTCGACGAAGTCGGTGCCGTCGACGTTGGAGACGAACCGAAAGGTCATGCTGCGATCGCTGTAGTGCTTTAACGCCTCGTAGGCCATGACCGGCCCCAGGTCGGACCCGCCGATGCCGACGTTAACGACGTTGCGGATGCGCCGACCGGTGTACCCCCGCCGGGCGCCGCCGCGGACGCTCTCGCAGAAGGCCGACATGCGCGCCAGGACGTCGTGCACCGCCGGAACCACGTCTTCGCCGTCCACCAGGATCGACTGGCCTTTCGGGGCGCGCAGCGCCACGTGCAGCACGGCTCGTCGCTCGGTCAGATTGATCTTCTCGCCCGAGAACATGGCGTCGATGCGCTGGCGCAGTCCGCATTCCTCGGCCAGACTCACCAGCAGGCGGATCGTTTCGTCGGTCACCCGGTTTTTCGAGTAATCCAGAAAGACGCCCGCCGCCTCGGCGGTCAGGCGCTCGCCACGGCCGGGATCCTCGGCGAACAGCGTTCGGAGGTGGACGTCGCGAATAGCCTGATAGTGGTCCTCGAGCGCCCGCCAGGCGGGACGCGCGGTCAGCGGCGGGGTTTGCGTTGTCATCGTCGATTCCTCCCTCTTCGCCTTTAATCATACCCTACGCTCCGAAGCGGCTCGGCTCCATCTCCAGCAGGTCGCCGATGCGCTCGACGGTGACGTCCGCGGCCGGGTACCGGGCGACGATCTTCGGGTCGAGCGCGTAGTGGCCCTGTCGGGGGAAGACCGTCGTCAGGCGCTCACCCCAGATCTTCTTCATCTCCGCCAGGATGCGCAGCTTGTCGTCGACCATGACGTAGTGGCGCGCCGGGTAGCGCTCCTCGACGTCGGCCAGCATCTCCTCCTTGTGGATGTAGATCAGCACCTGGCCGTCGACGGCGCTCCAGAGCCCGGACCGCTCGACTTTGCGCGGCTGGAAGACCACGTCGCCGTCGGAGAGAATCACGACTGGCCCCTGCGCGCGGAGTCGCCGAATCACCTCCAGCGCGCCCGGGTAGAGACGGTCGGCAAAGGGGTAGTTGACCAGGAAAAGGGAGATGCTCAGCAGGTGGGGATCGCGCAGATTCTCGAGACGATAGCGCTGCAGCGCGCCCAGGTAGTCGGCGTAGCCAAGCTCGCTCCGCAGCCGCTCAAAGATCTCCCAGTAGCGGGCCTGGCGCTCGGCGCCGAAGGCGGCCTCCAGGTGGCGCCGAAGATCCTGCTCGACCCGGTCGTTGTCGAGCAGCGTGTCGTCGACGTCGAGCAGAAAGACGAGGTCGTGGGACCGCATCCGGCTAACCTCCGCGGACCCGGCCAACCCGCCCGTCGGTCCGTCCGCTTCCATCTTGTCGCTCGCCAGCGGCGCTGTCAAGTCGGCGACGTCCCGAGCGCCGCCGGTCGCCTCGGTTTGTCGCTACCCCGGTGCGCTGTTAGAATGGACGCGAAAGTCGGGGGAGATGAGGAATGTACCAACAGATCGTGGTGGCACTCGACGGCACCGGAGAAGCGGAGAGGATTCTGCCGTACGTCGAGGCGCTGGCGAAGGGATTCGGGTCGCGGGTCGAGCTGGTCTGGGTGACCGAGTCGCCCGAGATGATCGTGGCCGAGACGCTTCCGTTGGCGCCTCCCGCCGAGCCGTCCCTGCCGGTGGATCCGCTCCCGCTCGTGGAGCACGAGCACCAGGATGCCGCGTCCTACCTGGCAGGCGTGGCCGAGCGGATGCGCGCGCAGGGCATCTCGGCGAGCTACGAGGATCCCGAGGGAAAGCCAGCCGAGGTGATTCTGGAGACGGCACGTCGATTGGGCGCCGACCTGATCGGCCTGACGACCCACGGGCGCGGCGCGATCGGGCAGCTGGTTCTCGGAAGCGTGGCCGCCGAGGTCGTGCGGCACGCCCCGTGTCCGGTCCTGGTGATCCGACGCGACGAGGGCTAGCGCCCGGCCAGGGCGGGACGCCACGCCGAATCGACGCCTTGACTCTGCTCCAGGAGCGCCGGTGGGGAAGGGGTTGGTCGATGAAGATCGGGCGAGCGGAAGACCGAACGGACACGGCCGCGTTTCCCGGGCGTCTCCTCGCCGATCGATCGCACGCCGGGCTGTTCCTCGACTTCGACGGAACCCTCGCGCCGATCGTCTCGGATCCGGCGTCAGCGCGGCTGGCGCCCGGTGCCCGGGACGCGCTGGAGCGCGTGGCGCGATCCTTCGCGGTGGTCGCCGTCGTCAGCGGGAGAGCCATCGACGACCTGGCGGCGCGCGTCGACGTGCCGGGCGTCTGGCTCTCCGGTGGGCACGGCCGGGTGATTCGGGCGCCCGATGGCTGGACGCGGGTCGTCGAGATCGCGCCTGACGTGGCCGATCGGCTGGCGAAGGCCGAGGCCGCGATCGGTCCGCTCGCGCCGGCCATTCGGATCGAGCGCAAGCCGGCGAGCATCGCCTTCCACTACCGCGGCTACGAGGACGACGCGCGGCTGGTCGCCGACCTGACGGAGCGCGCGCGATCCGCGGCCGACCGCTTCGGTCTGGTCGCGGCGCCGGGGCGCTGCGTCGTCGAGGTTCGGTTGCCCGGCGTCGACAAGGGAATGGTGGTGCGGGCGATCGTCGAGCGATGCGGGCTGGGCGCCGTCGGCGTCGTCGGAGACGACTGGACCGACCTCGACGCCTTTCGCGCGGCGCGTGCGCTGCGAGGCCAGGCGGCGTTGACCGTCGCGGTTCAGGGAGTCGAGACGCCCGACCCGCTGCTGGCCGAGGCCAACCTCGTCCTCGACGACGTTGCCGCCGTCGTCGAGTGGCTGGAGCGACTGAGGCCAGTCGTCTGACACCGATCCCGGGTGAAGGGCGCCCGGTGGTCGCGGATGAACCGATATCGCGATCGTCTACCCGTGCTCCCGCTCTACGTCCCGACCGTCTGGGCAAATGGTGCATTGGGATCGGGAGCCGGCACGTTGATGGCGAGATGAATCGTCGGCTCCGACCCCGCGTTCCAGTTGCGATGCGGAACACCGGCCGGGAAGACGACCGTCGAGCCGGGGCCGACCTCGAACTGCTCGCCCGCGATCTCGATGCCCATGGTACCGCCGAGGATGTAGAAAACTTGATCGACCACGTGGGTGTGCAGGCCGGCCGGGGAGCCGCCGCCCGCGGGCGTTCGAATGTAGTTGATCGTACAGGTCCGCAGCCCGAGCGATTCGTCCACCAGCGCCTGACTGAACCGCTCGTTCGGCCCCGCGGCCGCCTCTGCCGCGTGGTCGACTTTGGTCACGTGTCGCATCGTTCACTCCTGGTTGAGAGTGAGGGTATTGTAGCGAAGTCCTGTCCCGGCGGCGAAGGTGAAGTGCGGTTAGTTGGCGCCGTTGCGGCGTGAGAGACATCGCGCCATTGGCCTGGGCAGGGGGGCGCGTGCTTGAATTCTGGACGCGCCTGTTTTTCGCTCTAGCTCACCGCCAGCAGTCGGTCCGTATCCGGATCGTCGGAGCCGAGGTCGGCCAGATCCTCGAACTGACACCGAATCCACCAGTCGAGATCCTCCATCTCGATCGCCTGGCGGAGACGCCGCAGGCGCAGAATCCGTTCCTCCTCGGGCATGACCAGCGCGGCGTGGATCGCCTCGGCCGTGCCCTCGACGTCCCCCGACGCTACCGACAGCGCGGCCTCGCCTAGCTGATGGTGGACGCCGGCGCCGTCCGACAGGACCAGCACGCCGTTCCGCTCGTTGACGATCGGCCCCTCCTTGGCGACCAGGTTCATCCCGTCCATGATCGGGTTCACCAGCAGAACGTCGGCCAGGCTCATCCCGGCGATGGCCTGGGCGTAGTTGTTCTCGTAGAAGACCTCGACCGGATGCCAGTCGGGTTGGGCGAAGCGCCCGTTGATCCGCTCGATTACCTCGACGACAGCTTTCCGGTACCTCTGGTATTCGGCCAGCCGGGTGCGAGATGGAACCAGAAAGGCCAGGAACTTCACCTGCCCGATCAGCTCCGGCCAGCGCTCCAGCAGATTCCCGTAGGCCTCGAATCCACGCACGACGTTCTTGCTCGGCTCGAGGCGGTCGACCCGAACGATCGTCTTTTCGGCGCACCGGCGCTTCAGCTCGTGGCGATAGCGGCGGACTGCCCGCGAGTCCGCCGTGCGCCGCAGCCCGGCCACGTCGATCGAGATCGGATAGACGCGGACGCGGCAGAGATGATCACCCACCCGAACCGTTTGATCGTCGTACGAGACGGTCGCGGCGGGAAGAAACTCTTCGCACGAGCCCAGGAAGCTCCGTGCGTAGTCCGGCGTCTGGAAGCCGACGACGTCGTTGGCGGCGAGTCCGGCGCAGATCGCTTCGCGCATGTCGTGTGGCAAGAACTTCCAGTAGTCCGGGGCCGGCCACGGGATGTGAACGAAATGCTGGAACGTCGCCCGCACGCCGAGCTCGCGGGCCAGGCTGGCGACGAGATAGAGCTGATAGTCCTGCACCATGACGACCGGCGGCGCCGCGAGACCCTCGGTCTCGGCCTTCAGCCCCTCGGCGAAGGCGCGGTTCGCCGGAATGTAGCCGCGCTCCCAGGCGCGCCGCGCCGTGCGATCGACCGTGAACGTGCTGAACGCCGGATCGAGCAGATAGTGCTGCAAGAACCAGAGAAGCGGGTTGCTGAAGACGTTGTAATAGCGCTGGTAGACCGTCTCGGGCAGCGCCAGCAGGCGAAAGGTAACCCCGGACGGAAGCGCCGAAAACTCCACTCGCGGGGACGGGTCGGCGGCGACGCGGCGGTCGCCCTCGGTCATCGCCGCGGCGATCCAGGTCAGGTCGACCTGCTGGGCGAGCGCGGCGAGCGCCGTCACGACGCCTCCGCTCCCACGGTGTGCCTTGATCCGTCCGTCACGCGTCACCACGTGCTCGACCGGTCCTCGGTTGCTCACCAGGAACAGCCGTCGGCCGCGGAGCGCGGCCCGGCAGGTCCCTTCCAAAGGCCGTTGCTCCGCGATCTTGACGTCCGTGGAGAGTAGTGCTTGGTGTCCAATCATTGGTCATCTCTCTTCCTGCGCCTCGCCGTTGGGCGCTGGGGCTTATTTACGCGCCCTGGTCGGCTTGTCGGCCACGTCCCGATGGAATCGGGACCCAGCGTCCCTCGCGGTCGGAGGTAACGGCCGCGTCGATGATCTCCTGGGCTTTCACGCCGTCGTA
>JAJPKB010000438.1 GCA_021323915.1 Chloroflexota bacterium
ATACGTCGCCGCTGACGCCGCGGCTTCGCGAGTTTCAGGGAGGGTGCAGCGTTGTCGAGTTCCTCTTCACCAGGTCTCTGCGCTGGGCCGACGTGGCGGCCCGTATTCGATGCGATCCCGCGCTGAGCACCGCCGTGCGACAACGCGAGCTCGCGCTGCCGGAATCTTATTATGAGAATCGGCTTCATCTCCACGCCGACCGACTCGTCAGTGGACCTACACCGGCCCGGCCGCTTAACATCTAAACGGAGCGAACCGCACCGCATGACCGGCCGCCTCACGCCGTGGCGGCGAGACCCAGCCAGCCGGTACGAGCCGGATGAACAAGAACCGCTTCGCGGGCCCACAAAACGACCTGGCGCGATCAGCCCCGACTCCCACGGCCACACCCCGGCTGGGCTCGCTGGATGTGTTCCTGCTGTCGGTCTGGTGCGGCCTGGCAGCGGGTTGGCTCGAGGTGGCGACCCGCGTGTTCTGCAAGAAGATGGGGGTGGTGCAGCCGCTCTACCTGATGAGCCGGCACTTTCTCTGGCTGGGGCCGTTATCGAATTTGCTGGTGTTCTCGGTTTTGGGCATGGGATTGGCCGCGATGACCAGGGTCTGGCCGCGGTTCGGCGGCTTTGTGAGCCCACGGCTGGTTTGTGCCCTGGCCCTGCTGCCGGTCTTGCTGGTCGCAGGGCCATTCATTTACGCCGAGGCCTGGTTTCTCCTGCTCGTCGGGGTCGCGTCCCAGCTGGTGCCCGCGCTCGAGCGGCGTCCGGCCGCGCTGCGCCGAATCGTGATCGTGAGTCTTCCGGGCCTGGTGGGGTTGGTCCTCGTCCTGGCAGGCTTCGTATTCGGAGGGGATTGGCTCAAACAGCATCGCGAGTCAGGCCGTCCCTTGCCTTCGGCGGCGGCGCCCAATGTTCTTTTCATCGTGCTGGACACGGTCCGGGCCGATCGCCTCAGCCTCTACGGATATGATCGCCCCACCACGCCCGCCCTCGAGCGGTGGGCCAGGCAAGGGATCCTCTTTTCGGAGGCACGGGCCACCGCGCCGTGGACCCTCGCCTCGCACGCGAGCCTGTTCACGGGGCGTTGGCCCCACGAGCTCGGCGTAAAATGGATGACCCCGCTCGGCACCACCGCCACGACGCTGCCCGAGTACTTCGCTTCGCGCGGCTACGCCACCGCGGGGTTCGTGGCGAATCTCATCTACTGCTCGTACGACACCGGCCTGGATCGAGGATTCACGCACTATGAAGATTACGTCCTCGAACGACTGATGGCGCTCCGAACCGCTAGCCTCTTCGACCAGGCCGTGACGGAATTGTCCGTGCTGAGCAGGCTCGTGGACGCCGGTCCGTTCCGGACCTTGCGAGCCGCGATCCGTCGATCCTTCTTTCCCCGAGAGCAGCGCAAGGACGCCGGGGCCATCAATCGCGCATTCGTCGGCTGGCTCTCGCAACGGCCCGAGCCGGCACGTCCCTTTTTCGTCTTTCTCAATTACCTGGATGCCCATTCTCCCTACGTGCTTCCACCGGGTGCTGCGCATCGTTTCGGTTTGGAACCGCAGAGCCGGGACGATTTCCAGGTGCTCGACGATCACTGGACCTCGATCGACAAGCTCCGGCTGGCGCCACGCTATCGCGCTTTGGCGCGCGATTCTTATGACAATTGCATCGCTCATCTGGACGAGGGCCTGGGCAAGCTGTTCGACGAACTGGCTAGACGTGGCGTGCTGGATCGGACGCTCGTGATCGTCACGTCCGATCATGGTGAGGGTCTGGGGGAACACGACCTCTTCGACCACGGTGAGAGCCTGTACCGGACCGAGATCCGCGTACCTCTTCTGATCGTGCCGCCCTCCGCCCTGCGGACTCGAAGGGTTGTCAGCCAGACGGTGAGCCTCCGCGACCTGCCGGCGACGATCGTCGAGCTCGCCGGGCAGGGCACCGGCTCGCCGTTTCCGGGCCGCAGTCTGTCGCGCCTCTGGGCTGATCCGACGACCGGCGGAGACTCGGTCGCCGACGACTCGGTCGTATCCGAGCTATCGGCTCCCAATCCGCTCAATCCCAATCAGGGACGGTCTCCTGCTTATCGCGGGCCGCTGGTCGCGATCGCTGAACGCGACCATGTTTACATTCAGAACACGGGGGATGGAACCGAGGAGTTATACAACGAGCGTGACGACCCGCGCGAGTTGATCAATCGGGCGCGGGCCGCGGCCTTTCGGCCGGTCCTCGAGCATTTCCGCGCCCGCCTCGGCCAGTGGAAGGGGCGCCTGCGCGAGGCCGATCGCAAATTCGGGAACGGCGACCCGGAACACCCCCGCAGGCCCTGACGTCGCACGGCGAAGGGCGTTCCGTCTTAACCATTCGGGATCAAGTGCAAGATCCTGGGAGGGCGAGCCGCCCGGAGCGCCACGACGCCATTTGGCTCGGACGGAGCCTCACCCTCCCGGAATCACGCGATGCCGTTTCAAGGCGCGCGGCTTCTTCAAGCTGGCAGTCGATCAATAGCTGTCGGCGCTGATGACCTCGCCGCCGGCGCGGGTACCCAATGCCATCCAGCTCTTCATATTGATCGAGTCCTTGATGAACTTGACGCTGCCATCGCCCATCGTCACGTTGACGCCGCCGGGGTGCCAGCTATCGGCATTGCTGAGGTCCGACCGCGCGCCGGAGCCGCCGCGAGCGCAGTAGGCGAAGGAGTCGTTGTACAGGTTTGGCGGTGCGATCGTGTTGAACAAACTATGCGCCATCGCCCCGTGCGACCAGTTATCGCCGCGCTGCGTATCGACGACACCACCCGATTTCGTGGTCCAGATCGTCTGGCAGACCTGCAGGGCCGCCAGCGCGTTGGCGTAGTTGGACGACGCATCGAGGGTCTCATACTGCTGCAACCCGGCGGCATTGGCCACCCCGCTGAGCTTCGACCCCAGTGTGGCGGTCTGCGAGCCGACCGCCGACTCGGCGAATGCAATGGTGTTCGAG
>JAJPKB010000232.1 GCA_021323915.1 Chloroflexota bacterium
CCGCTGCAAACCCTGAAGGCGCTGTACTGCGACCCCGCTCGACCGGACATGGCCTTCGTCTACGTGACGTCGGTCGCCGGCGGCGTCCTCCGGGGTGACCGGCTGTCGATCGACGTCGTCGCGCGCTCCGGGTGTCGCGCCCACGTCACCACCCAGGCGATGACCAAGGTCTACCGGATGACGCACGGCTACGCGACCCAGACCGTTCACCTGCGGGCCGAGCCGGGCAGCTACCTCGAATACCTGCCGGACCCGACAATCCCGTTCCGCGGGGCACGCTACTATCAGCAGCTCACCCTGGAGCGAGCCGCGGGAGCGACGATCCTGGCGGGCGACATTCTGCTGCCGGGTCGGGTCGCATCAGGCGAATCGCTCGCCTACGATACGGTGTGTTTCACCACCCGCGGGGTAGACCGTTGCTCCGATCAGGTGCCATTTTTTCAGGACACGTTGCTCATCGAGCCGGGGCGCCGCGATCCTCACACGATCGGCCTGCTGGGCCCGTACAGCGTGATCGGCACCCTTTTCGTGGTGAGCGACCTGGTGCCGGTCTCCGCGCTGGTCGACGCGCTGGCGAGCATCGCGACCCAGAGCCGGAACGTGGCGCTGGCGGCCACCGCGCTCCCGAACGACTCGGGCGCGATGGCCCGGGTTCTCAGCACGACGAGCGCGGGCGCTCAGCGCGCCCTGACCGCCGCCTGGGCCTCGGTCCGACGCATCTTACTAGGCGAGGGCATGCCGGAGCTTCGGAAGTACTGAGGCAGCCGATCGGAATAACCTAGCCGGAGGGGCGAGGCATCCCTTGCCCCTCCGGCTAACCTATTCGGCTCCTTCGACTTCCACTTCGATCACCGGACAGATTCCCACCCGCTCGTCCATGCGCGCGCCCGGGAAAATCGTGATCGCGTAGCCGCTCGGGGAGACGGCGCCGAAGCGCGTTTGCATTCCGTCGAAACGGTTGCTCGTGCGCGTCCAGTGGCCATCGAGGAAGTCAGCGCGACCGGTGCTGACGACGAACTCGAGGAATAGCTCGACCGAGCCAAGACCCAGCCGCAGACCGGTCTCCCGCGGGTCGCCGGCCAGCATCTTCTGGAGCGGCTTGAGGCGCTCCTCCTGCGCCCAGAGCGCCAGACCCACCGAATCGGGCAAGAGCGACGGACGGATAAAGTAACGACGACCGCTCGTCGGAAGGTTGGCGCCGTGGAGCAACCACTCGTCGGACAGCGCGAAAGAGGTCTGAGCCTGAAGGCCACCGCCGGCGGCCTCCTCGGCAATCTCGCGCAGCGTTCGGCCGGCGCTGGCCCGGTGCTCCTGCCATCCGTACCGCCGCAGACGGTCGACGTACTCGCGCTGCTTCGCGGGATTGAACGGGCGGGACAGGTCATCCGGCGCCAGCACGTCGGCCAGGAGATCGCGCGTCCGGACGATCCGCTCGAGCTGGCCGCTGACTGTCTCGAGGTCCACCACGTTGCCGAACTGGCGGGCGCAGGCCTCGGCCAGCAGCGCGTAAAAGGTGCCGGCCTCGCCGTAGGCGACCGCCCGGAGCCAGCGCGGATCCCTGGTCGAGCGGGCGCCGAAGCGCTCCACCAGCGCGTCGAGGAGCGCACGAAGCTCCGGGTCCGGAACGGCATCGGACTCGACCAGCGCCGAGGCTCCGATGAAGGCGGCGCGTCCCCACTGGGCGAGCCGCGTCGCGACCTGGCGATCGGCCTGACGGAGATCGTTTTTCGTGAGGATGGGCAGGATCTTGCCCTGACCGGGCGCCGACATGGCCAGTCCGAGATACACCAGCGCCCGGGCCAGCTGGCCGATCTCCGGGGCTTTGCGGTTCGGAAAAAGCACGTCGTAGAGATCGGGCAGGTGCGACCGAACGATCGCGGCGGCGGTCGAGACTGCCACGTCTGGCGCGAGCCAGAGCACTTTCTCGAGCGATTCGCGGTCCTGGCGGGTCAGCGTCGGCAGCGTCTGCAACGAGCGAAGATCCGCGCTGCGAAAGATCTCAGACATCGAGCTGTCTATCTAGCAGGGGACTGAAGGTACGAAACCGCGGAGACACGGAGATCGTTAGGACCACGAATGACGCGAAGTTGAGCGAAAGCCACGAAAGCCCCCAAGCGCCTCGTGCCCCCTTCGCGCCTTTCGTGCCGTTTCGCGCGTTTCGTGATCCGAACGGCTTCGGTGTCTCCGTGGTGAACATCGCCGACTTCTACGCCATCAGCTCTTTGAGCACCGCCGGCAGGATGCCGCCGTGGCCAAGGTAGCTGATCTCCAGCTCGGTATCCAGGCGGGCGATCGCGGAGAATCTTACCTCGGTGCCGTCCTGCCGAGTTGCCCGGACCGTCACCTCTTTGTTCGGGGTCAGCCCCTCGGCGATGCCGGTCACGTCGTAGTTCTCGCGGCCGTCAAGCCCGTAGGTGGCGAGATTCTCGCCGGCGCGGAACTGCAGCGGCAGCACTCCCATGAAGATCAGGTTGCTCCGGTGGATTCGCTCGTAGCTTTCGGCGATCACCGCTTTCACGCCGAGCAGGGCCGGCCCCTTGGCCGCCCAGTCGCGCGAGCTTCCCGACCCGTACTCCTTCCCGGCGATCACCAGCAAGGGTGTTTTCTCCTCGAGGTAACGGGTCGACGCATCGTAGATGCGGACCACCTCGCCGGACGGGAAGTGGACCGTCCAGTCGCCTTCCTTGCCGGGCACCAGCTGATTGCGCAGGCGCACGTTGCCGAACGTTCCGCGGATCATCACCTCGTGGTTGCCGCGCCGGGATCCGTAGCTGTTGAAATCGCGCGGCTGCACGCCGTGCTCGATCAAATACTTCCCGGCCGGGCTGTCCGGCGGGATCGAGCCGGCCGGCGAGATGTGATCGGTCGTCACCGAATCGCCCAGCACCGCCAGCACCCGCGCGCCTCGAATGTCGCCCAGCTGACCGGAGCCATCGCCCATCTCCTCGAAGAACGGCGGCTCCTGAACGTAGGTCGACGCCGCGTCCCAGGCGTACAGCTCGCCCTCCGGAACCGGAAGCAACCGCCAGCGCTCGTCGCCGTCGAAGACGTGCCCGTATTCGCGGCGGAACATGTCCGGCGTTAGCGATTGAGCGATCGCCTCCTTTACTTCCTCGGCCGACGGCCAGATGTCGCGCAGATAGACCGGCTGGCCGTTCGGATCACTCCCGATCGGGTCCTTCGCGAGATCGACGTCGATCGTGCCGGCCAGTCCGTAGGCCACGACGAGGGGCGGCGAGGCAAGATAGGACGCCCGAACCTGGGGATGGATTCGCGCCTCGAAGTTACGGTTGCCGCTCAGCACGGCCGCCACGGCCAGATCGTTATCCTTCACCGCCCGACCGACCGGCTCGGGCAGCGGTCCGCTGTTGCCGATACAGGTGGTGCAGCCGTAACCGACGAGATGGAAGCCCAGCGCCTCGAGATAAGGCAGCAGTCCGGCGCGGTTGAGATAGTCGGTGACGACCCGGGAGCCCGGCGCCAGGCTTGTCTTGACCGAGGGGCGCACTCGCAGTCCGCGCTCGACCGCGTGCTTCGCCAGCAGCCCCGCGCCGACCATCACGGTCGGATTCGAGGTGTTGGTGCAGCTGGTGATCGCGGCGATCACGACCGAGCCGTTCCCGACCGGCACCCGCTCCTGCCCGACGTCGACCTCGACCGTCTTGTCGAGCGAGCGATCCGGGAAGGCCTGGACGAAGCTCTGCTTCACCGCGGGCAGGGGCACCCGGTCCTGGGGACGACGCGGGCCGGCCAGGCTTGGCTCGACGGTCGCCAGGTCCAGCTCGACCAGATCACTGAACACCGGCTCGACGCTGTCGTCGGTGCGGAAGAGGCCTTGCTCCTTCGTGTAGCGCTCGACCAGATCGACTTGATGCTCGTCACGGCCGGTCATGCGCAGGTAGCGCAGCGTCTCGGCGTCCACCGGGAAGAGGCCGGCGGTGGCGCCGTACTCGGGCGACATGTTGGCCAGCGTGGCGCGGTCGGCCAATCCGAGCTGGCTCAAGCCGGGGCCGGTGAACTCGACGAACTTGTTCACCACGCCCTTCTTCCGGAGAAGCTGGGTCACAGTGAGCACCAGGTCGGTCGCGGTCGCACCTTCGGGCAACTGGCCGTGGAAGCGGACGCCGACGACGACCGGGGTGAGCATCTCGAGCGGCTGGCCGAGCTGGGCGGCCTCGGCCTCGATTCCCCCGACGCCCCAGCCCAGGATCCCCAGACCGTTGACCATCGTCGTGTGAGAATCAGTGCCGACCAGAGTATCGGGAAACGCGGTCAGCGCGCCGTCGACCGGTCGCGATTGGACCACGCTGGCCAGATACTCGAGGTTGACCTGGTGGACGATGCCAGTTCCGGGCGGCACGACCCGGAAGTTGTCGAACGCCTGCTGCGCCCAGCGCAGGAGGGCGTAGCGCTCCCCGTTCCGTTCGTACTCTCGCTCGACGTTGAACCGGAAGGCCAGCTCCGACCCGAAGAGGTCCACCTGCACCGAGTGGTCGATCACCAGATCGGCGGGCACCAACGGATTGACCTTCCTCGGCTCGCCGCCCGCCCGTGCCGCCGCGGCGCGCATCGCCGCCAGGTCGACGACGACCGGCACGCCGGTGAAGTCCTGCAGCAGCACCCGGGCCGGCCAGAACGAGACCGAGCGCGATCCCGTGCTCCCGCCGTTCCAGCGGGCCAGCGCGAGAACGTCGTCTTCGGTTACCCGCCGCCCGTCGCAGTGACGCAGCAGGTTTTCGAGAAGGATCTTGACGGTATGGGGAAGCCGGGCCAGGTCGACGCCGGCTTGATCGGCGACCGCCGCCAGGCGGTAATAGACGGGAGAACCCGCTACGTCGGCCAGCCGGCCCCGCGCCCCAAATCGATTGTTCGTCTGCTCGCCGCTCATGTCGCTCCTCTCCTCCAGCGAGGCTCAAAGTTAGCCCAGCTCGCTTGGCCCGGTGTGTCACCTGGACGCCAAATCGGCCTCCCACCAACCTGCCTTCGGGACAGGCGATCTTGGGGGATACGCAAAACACCCCTCTGACCGAGCGCTGGGCAGCGCGGGACTTTCATAAAAGCGGGCGCCACGTTCGCCTCGTCGAGATCGAAGACGAAACGGCCCGATCCGCCCACATTATAGCGCAATCGGTGGGGCTCAAGGGCCTTGAGCGAGCAGCGCGGAGACTTGGACGAGCGCTGCCTGGTCCAGCAGCGTGGCTGGTTCTGACGGCTGCGGGCGGAGGAGCCCCGTTGACGGGTCGACCTGTTGCCAGAGGAGCCGCGAGTACGTCTGAAGCGCGGCTCGGTAGCGCGCGTCCGGGCGGACGGCGGCGAGCCGGAGCAGATTCCTGAAGAAGATGGCATTGAAGGCGGCCGGCTGGGTGGAAAACCCGTCGCCAGATCCGAAGTAGGTCAGGGCAGCGTCAGCGATTTGTTGCGCCTGCTCCAGGTAGGCGGGGTCACCGGTGGCCTGGTGGAGCAAGACGGCGGCGCCGAGCATCGTGCCCTGGTTGTAGCTCCAGAGGTCCGGGGTAATCCGACCGGCCAGATCGATGTGGTCCCAGTAGAGACCATCGGAGGCGCGCAGGCTCCGGTTCACCCAGCTGTACATCCGGGTCGCCCAGCGAAGGTAAGCCGGATCGTGCGTCAGGGTGTAGAGATGAACGCCAAGCTCGGCGGCGGGAGCGGTCGAGACGACGTTGCGGTCGTGGTTACCGATGGCCTGAGTCCAGAACACCCCGCCCGGAAAGGGGTGGGCGGGGTTGGTATCCCAGCCCGAGACCAGGAGCTGAAAGATCTGCTCCGCCCGGTTGAGCGCCGATTGATCCTCCGACAGGTAGTAATGCTGAAGGAGGGCGAGGGCGACCCAGCAGTTGTCGTCGTAGTACAGATCGCCGGCGAAGCCGAACGGCGCGACGACCGTCGACGTGTAGCCGGGTACAACGGGCAACCCGCGCAGGGCACTCGGCAGGGACCGCGGATCCCAGAAAAGGGAAAGCCCGGATAGTCGATCCCGGACGTCCGTCGTGAAGCGAGCTCCGCCGGCGGGCAGCTCCGACAAATCGAGTGTCGCAACCAGCGCTTGAGAGAAGGGCCAGAGGGTCGTGTAGCCGTCGCCGTCGGACGGGGGATACCGCTCGCGATACAGATAGCTCGCCGGGATGAAGAAATACTGCTGCATCGCCCGGTAGGCACGCACCGCCCGCTCGGCGTCGGACGCCGGCGAGACCGCTGGCATCGGCCGGGGCCGCGGGGGCGCCTTGCTCAGGCCTAATAAGCCGAGCGAAAGCAAGAAGATGGCCCATCGGCCGATACCCCGACGATTCATCGCGGGCGGCTCACTTTCTCCCGACAGGAGAAGAATTAACCCTAACTGTTCATCGGTGTCGGGTTGGATGGGCACCAGTGGCGCGGGAGTAAGCCAGGTACGTGGTCTGGGATACGCGAAAGTGATGCGCGAGGGGTAATGTACCTCAGTTAGCCACCCGCGTCAAAACTCAGCTCATCAAGCGGTCGTCCGACCTCTTGCCGTGCTGACGAGCTTTGTTGTTCGGTGGCGATGGCATCCATGCGATAATAACCGTATGCACAACCCACCGACTCTCCTATCCGACGACGACCTGTATCTTTTCAATGAAGGAACGCACGGCTGCCTCTACGACAAGCTCGGCGCTCACCCGCTGACCGTCGACGGGAAGGCCGGCACCTATTTCGCCGTCTGGGCGCCCAACGCCGAGCGCGTGTCGGTCGTCGGCGATTTCAACGACTGGCGTGTCGGCGCGCACGCGATGACCCTGCGCGGCGAATCGGGCATCTGGGAGACGTTCGTTCCGGGCGTCGCGCCGGGCGCTCACTATAAATACCACGTCGAGTCCCGGCACCACGGCTATCAGGTCGACAAGGCCGACCCATTCGCCTTCACGAGCGAGGTGCCACCTCGCACCGCCTCGATCGTCTGCAGCCTCGACTACGAGTGGCACGATGCCGACTGGCTCGCGGCGCGCCACGCCGCGAACGCCCTGGATGCGCCGATCGCCATTTACGAGGTCCACCTCGGCTCCTGGATGCGGGTTCCGGAGGAAGGCCACCGCCCGCTGACCTACCGCGAAGTCGGGCCGCTGCTCGCCGAATACGTCCACGAGCAGGGCTTCACCCACGTCGAGCTCATGCCGGTCATGGAGCATCCCTTTTATGGCTCCTGGGGCTATCAGACCACCGGCTACTTCGCGCCGACCAGCCGCTACGGGACGCCGCGGGACTTCATGAGCCTGATCGACTGCCTCCACCAGCACGGCATCGGGGTGATTCTCGACTGGGTGCCCTCGCACTTTCCTTCCGACGAGCACGGCCTCGGCTACTTCGACGGCACCCACCTCTACGAGCACGCCGATCCGCGCCAGGGCTTCCACCCCGACTGGAAGAGCTTCATCTTCAACTACGGACGGAACGAGGTCCGCAGCTTCCTGACGAGCAGCGCCCTCTTCTGGCTCAAGACCTACCACATCGACGGGCTTCGGGTCGACGCGGTCGCGTCGATGCTCTACCTGGATTACTCGCGGCAGGGCGGCGATTGGATTCCGAACGAGTTCGGCGGCCGCGAGAACCTGAAAGCGATCGCCTTCTTACGACGACTGAACCAGGACGTCTACAAGGAGGAGCCCGACGTCCAGACGATCGCCGAGGAGTCGACTGCCTGGCCGATGGTCTCCCGACCGACCTACGTCGGCGGCCTCGGATTCGGCATGAAGTGGGACATGGGCTGGATGCACGATACCCTGCTCTATATGAGTCAGGATCCGATCCACCGCAAGTACCACCACAACCTGCTGACGTTCCGCTCGCTCTACGCCTTCTGGGAGAACTTCGTCCTCTCGCTCTCCCACGACGAGGTCGTTCACGGCAAGGGCTCGCTGCTGGGAAAGATGCCGGGCGACGATTGGCAGAAGCTCGCCAACCTCCGCCTGCTGCTTGGATTGATGTACGCCCAGCCGGGCAAAAAGCTGCTCTTCATGGGGGGTGAGTTCGGTCAGTGGCGCGAATGGAGCCACGAAACGAGCCTCGACTGGCACCTGACGCGGGAAGCGCCCCACGCCGGCGTGCAGCGCTGGGTTCGGGATCTCAACCGCGTCTACCGCGCCGAGCCGGCGCTTCACGACCTGGACTTCAGCCCGGCGGGATTCGAGTGGATTGACTGCAACGACTCCGAGCAGAGCGTCTTGAGCTTCTTGCGCCGCGGGAAGTCCGCCGCGGATGCCGTGCTCGCGGTGTGCAACTTCACTCCGGTCCCGCGCTGGGGCTACCGTCTCGGCGTACCGCGCGGTGGCTTCTGGGCGGAGATCCTGAACGGCGACGCCCTGGTGTACGGCGGCAGCGGCCTGGGCAACCTCGGCGGCGTCGACGCCGATGAAGTCCCGGTCCACGGTCGCCCCTACTCACTCCGGCTCAATCTGCCCCCTCTCGCGATCGTGCTTCTAAGGATGGAACAATGAACGAGCTGTTCGCGCTGATCAAGCACCTGTCCGAGCTGACCGGACCGAGCGCCCAGGAAGGCGCGGTCCTCGACCGGGTCGAGCGCGAGTGGCGCGAGGCCGGAGCCCGCCTCGAGCGCACCCGCACCGGCTCGCTGATCGGGCGCTTCGGCGGCAGCGGGCCGAAGATTCTTCTGCTCGCCCACGCCGACGAGCTGTGCTACCTCGTCCGGGCGATCGACCCGCGCGGCTTCCTCTGGCTCGCCAACGGCCAGGCGTGGTCGCGCACGGTCGGCGTGCGCAACTGGTTCACCGTCGGACAGCGCGTTCGGGTGCTGGCCCGCGCGGGGGAGATCCCGGGCGTCATCGCCTCGGTGACCGGCCACGTCGCGAGCCTCCGGCTGCCGGAGCCGCACGACCTCGACTGGGATGATCTCTGGGTTGACACCGGCCTCACCCGGGACGAGCTGAGCGCGCGAGAAGTGACGCCAGGCACCCGGATCGTCTGGGACGCGACCTGCGACCAGATCGGCAGCCAGATCGTCGGCAAGGCGCTCGACGACCGCGTTGGCGTCGCCGTTCTCTGCGAGGTCGCCCGCCGCCTGGCCTCCGGTGAGCCGCGGTGCGAGCTGACGATGGCCTGCACGGTCCAGGAAGAGATCGGGCTAGTCGGAGCGGCCGCGCTGGCGGCGCGCGAGCAGTTCGACGGCGCGGTGGTCGTCGAGAGCGGACTGGCCGGCGACGTACCGAAGATCGGCGAGACGGCGATGCCGTTGCGTCTCGGCGGCGGACCGGCGTTGATCCACAAGGATTCGATGGTCCACTACGACCACCGCCTGACCACCCGCCTGGAGGAGGTCGCTCAGCGCGCGAACGTTTCGGTGCAGCACGCGGTGGTCGGCAGCTTCGCGAGCGACGGCGCGGCGCTGATGCGCGCCGACGTGCCAACGGCGCTAATCGCGTTTCCGACCCGTTACACCCACACGCCGTTCGAGATGGGCAACCTCGCCGACATCCAGGGGATGGTCGACCTGCTGCACGCATTCGTCCGAGAGCCCTTCTGAGATCCGCGCGTGCGTCAGCGTCTCCACCGCGGATGCAAGGCTGGTTTTTGTCTGACAAAGTTCCGTCGCATGAATCCGGTTGACAATCCCGGTCGACGGGCTTACATTGTCCGGTGAAAGGTTTTGGTGGGGGCGTCGATGGCAAACGTCGCGTCAG
>JAJPKB010000437.1 GCA_021323915.1 Chloroflexota bacterium
GGGGCCCTCCCTTGATCAGCAGTCTCGGGAGACCATCTGGTCATCCCCGGCAACCATTGTTGCCAGAATCACCCCTTTATTCGTCAAAGAATTTCGCCGGCGACAATCTGTCATCTCTTACGGGAGCACGCCGACCGAGCCCCACATGCGGCCGATCCGTTTCTCTGGAACGTTGCGACCGACGCCGAGATCAATGATGATCTCCGGGGCGAGGGCGTTTCGCTCCCTGGTGTACCGGTCTATCCGTCGACAATCGATCAGGCGGACGGTCTTCTCGCCGAGGAATATTACGCTGCTATCGCGACGCTACCTACGCGCAGCACTCGTCGCGCTCAAACGCCATCCGCTGCTCCACCGGCCGCCGCTACGCGAGCGATGACCACGAGGATTTACCCCGGCTTTGCCCCAAAGCGCGCTCAGTCGCCCAAAGGACGCGAAGCCGAGGAGGCAGCGACGCTTGGCAGGTCCGTGATTGGCTGCGGCTCGGGTGCGACCGGTCAGTTGGCGGCCTGGGAGGACACACTCCCCTCGAGGCCAGGCATTCCGAGTGGGATCACCGAGGCGGAACGATCATCGCGATCGGGGAAGAGTGCCAGCACCATGTTGGGCTGTACTCACCCGGCAATGCCCCGGATGACTTTTACTCTCCGCTGGATGAACTGGCGATTCCACGACTGCCCAAGATCATGCGAGACGATCGAGCCTGGCTTGTATGTCAAGCCAGGAAAGTCTTTCGTCGTTGCCTGTGGCTATGGGAAGCATACGACAACGCCATGGAAGAAAACTTCACAGCCCCCCATATCAACCATGAGCTGTTCTGTAGCATCATGGGTCACTTGAAGGTCCGGATTCGTATCGCCACGTTCGAAGAAAACTGCATGTGGGGCAGCATCTGGTATCACTATCTCACCGCGCAGCCAAGGCAGCTCCAGGATGAACTGGCCGAGCTCATGGGCCGACTGGAAGAGGGATTTGAGGCGCTCGTGAAGGATTACGCCACGAGCCACCCGGGAGTCGGCTTGTCTCTTGAGTGATGATGGCCCCGACGAAGGGGATGACGAGTAACGTGCCGATTTTCCTGTCAGTAGACGTCCTTACGTTTATGGGCGCAGTCGCCGATCGCTGTAGAAGAGGCGGTTGAAACAGACGACTTCGACCTCCTTAGGGGGATGGCCTGCCGGCCACCAGGGCAGGTGAAGGCGGTAGGCCGCCCGTACCCTAACCCTCTAGGAGAGGGTTAGGGAAGCCACCGTTTCCTCCTACTTTCGCCCGGTCAGCTTCCTTACGACCCACACCACCGGATCGTAGTATTCGGTGACAACGCGCTCTTTGAGGGGGATGATCGCGTTGTCGGTAATGTGGATCTGCTCCGGGCAGACCTCGGTGCAGCACTTGGTGATGTTGCAGAAGCCGAGGCCGGCCCGCTGCTTGAGCAGCTCGAGGCGGTCATTGGTATCCAGCGGGTGCATCTCGAGGGCGGCGAGCCGGACAAACAGCCGCGGTCCGGCGAAGGCTGGTTTGTTCTCCGGGTGGTCGCGGATGACGTGGCAGACGTTCTGGCAGAGGAAGCACTCGATACACTTGTGGAATTCCTGGACCCGGTCGACCTCTTCCTGGTACATGCGACGCGTGCCATCGGCCTCCTTCGGCTTCGGCTTGAAAGCGGGAACGGACTTCGCCTTCTCGTAATTGAAAGAGACGTCGGTCACCAGATCCTTGATCAGGGGAAAGGTCTTCAGCGGGGCGACGGTGATCGGCTCGCCGGGCGGGAAGATGTTCATGCGGGTCATGCACATGAGCCGGGGGCGCCCGTTCACCTCGGCGCTGCAGGATCCGCAGCGCCCGGCCTTGCAGTTCCAACGGACGGCCAGGTCCGGCGCCTGGGTCGCTTGAATCCGATGAAGGACGTCGAGGACGACCATGCCTTCTTCGTAAGCGACCGGGTATTCCTTGAATTCACCACCGGAGGCATCACCGCGCCAGACCTGCATCCGAACCTGGATTGGGGAAGCAGCCATCAGACCTTCTCCTCCAAGATTTTTTTGAGCTCGTCGGGAATCTCCGGCAGGGGCTCCTGGCCAACGCTCATATCTCCCCTCACCTGGCGAATCACAACGTTCACGCGCGCAAAGCGCGGGTCGAGGCCGGGGTAATCGTCACGGGTGTGGCCACCGCGGCTCTCTTTCCGTTCGATTGCCGAGCGAGTCACCGCCTCGGCGACCGTCAGCATGTTGTGGAGGTCGAGCGCCAGGTGCCAACCGGGATTGTATTGGCGGTTTCCCTCGACGCTCACCCGGGCCAGGCGCCGCTTGAGCTGGGCGAGCTCGTCCAAAGCACGTTCGAGCTCGGCTTCGGTGCGAATGATTCCCACCAGGTTCTGCATGCAATCTTCCAGGTCGGCGTGGATCGCGTAGGGGTTCTCGCCACCGTTGCCCTCAAACGGGGCGAGCATGGTACGGGCGCTCGCTTCGACCTCATCCGGATTGATCGCAAGCGCCCCGGGATGGTCTTTCGCGTACTTGGCGGCATAGAGGCCCGCGCGCCGCCCAAAGACCAGCAGGTCCGAGAGCGAATTGCCCCCCAGGCGATTCGCGCCGTGGAGCCCGGCCGCCACTTCGCCCGCCGCGAAGAGGCCGGGTACAGTCGTCGCCGTCGTCTCGGCGTCGACCCGGAGGCCTCCCATCACGTAGTGGCAGGTCGGCCCCACCTCCATCGGCTGCCTGGTGATGTCGACGTCGGCCAGCTCGAGGAACTGCTGGTACATCGATGGCAGCCGCCGCTTGATGTAGTCGGGAGAACGGCGAGAGGCGATGTCCAGGTAAACCCCCCCGTGCGGACTGCCCCGGCCGGCCTTTACCTCGGCATTGATCGCCCGGGCCACCTCGTCGCGTGGCAGGAGATCGGGAGTGCGTCGCTTCGTCTTGTCGGTATACCAGGCGTCGGCTTCCTCCTCGGTCTCGGCGGTTTCGGCGCGGAAGAACTCCGGGATGTAATTGAACATAAAGCGCTGGCCCAGGGAGTTTTTGAGGGTTCCGCCGTCGCCGCGCACCCCCTCGGTGACGAGGAGGCCGCGGACGCTGGGAGGCCAGACCATCCCAGTCGGATGGAACTGGACCATCTCCATGTCGATCAGATCGGCGCCGGCGTGGTAGCCCATGCTCATCCCATCGCCGGTGTACTCCCAGGAGTTCGAGGTCACCTTGTAGATTTTGCCAAGGCCACCAGTGGCCAGCACGACCGCCTTCGCTTTGAAGAGCACGAACCGCCCGCTCTCGCGCCAATAGCCGAAAGCGCCACAGATCCGGTCGCCATCCTTCAAGAGACGGTGCATGGTGCATTCCATGAACACGTCGATGCCCTGGTGCACCGCGTGGTTCTGGAGGGTACGGATCATCTCCAGACCGGTCCGGTCGCCAACGTGGGCGAGGCGAGCGTAGCGGTGTCCGCCGAAGTCGCGCTGGAGAATCAGGCCATCGGGAGTGCGGTCGAAGAGGGCGCCCCACTCTTCGAGCTCGAGAACCCGGTCGGGCGCCTCCTGGGCGTGGATCTGGGCCACGCGCCAGTTGTTCAGAAGCTTGCCGCCGCGCATCGTGTCACGGAAGTGGACCTTCCAATTATCCTCTGACCACACATTGCCGAGCGCGGCGGCAATGCCTCCCTCGGCCATCACGGTGTGCGCCTTGCCGAGGAGCGACTTGCAGAGCAGCGCGGTTCTCACCCCTTGGGCGGAGGCTTCGATCGCCGCGCGCAGACCGGCTCCCCCGGCGCCGATAACGATGACGTCGTATTCGTGCGTCTCGTACTTCTGGTCGACTTCCATCAGAATACGATCCTCGGATCCAGAATGATTCCCGACGCCACCAATCGGACGTACAGGTCAGCGAGCGCGACTCCGAATAGGCTGATCCAGGCGTAGAGCATATGGTGCTCATTCAGGCGCGAGACCAACCGCCAGAGTCGATAGCGAAAAGGCGATCCCTTGAAGACGTCGAGGTAACCACCGCAGAGGTGGCGGCAGGAGTGACAAGAGAAGGTGTACAGAGTGAGCAGGGCAGAGCTGACGACCAGAACAATGGTCCCCAGGCCGATGCCGAATCTGAGACCAGACGTGGTCGGGAAGAAGAATGCGATGATCGCGTCCCACCAGAGGAAGACCAGGACGACAACGGCGAAATAGAAAAAGTAGCGGTGGAGGTTTTGGAGCACCCAGGGAAAGCGCGTCTCGCCCTGATAGGACGGCCGCGCGTCGCGAATCATGCAGGCCGGCGGCGACCAGAAAAACGAGCGGTAGTAGGCCTTGCGATAGTAGTAGCAGGTCACACGGAAGCCGAGCGGAAACGCGAGGACGAGGATCGCCGGGGAAAGGTTCCACCACGAGCCGATAATCGGAAGCGTAACGTGCACGCAGTTGGCCGCGATGCAGGGCGAGTAGAACGGCGAAAGATAGGGATCAGCGTAATAGTTGGCATTTTGGAGTGCCGCCCAGGTCGAATAGACGACGAAAGCCCCGAGAACGATCACGATGGTGAGCGGCTCGATCCACCACCGGTCCGTCCGCTTCGACTCCGCCGCGAGCGAACGCGGCTTAGCGGTGCTCGCACCAGGCGCTAATGCCATGATCTTCCCCCTCGTGGGCCCGCTGGCGAGCCCACAAAATTTGGCGACTGGGTTTCCTCATCCGACCTTGCGCCCTATCTATCCGTATACGGCTCGTAACGTTCCTCGGAGGCCGGTACTACCTGCGGATTACGTAGCATCAGCCGGACACAGGCGTTCCACCGGAGCAGCACGTCGTCGTTGCCGGGCGGGCGGAGCAGCTCCGCCTTTTCATACCAGCTCATCGCTTGCTCTAAGAGATCGTACGCCATGTGACCGGCGCCAAGCATGCCCTGGCGAAGCACGGCCTTGGCACGACGCTCGCAGATGATCCCGCTGTAATAGGCTCGCTCATATTCGTCGTGGAGGCGAGACAGCACCTCTCGCGCCCGCTGGACCGCTCCGGGCAAACCTTGCTCGAACTGATCGGTAAGAGCTAAGAGGAGGCCGACGAGCGCCTCCTGGTTGTCCGGGGAGATCGCGAGCACGTCGAGGTAGATGTTCTCGGCTTCCCAGGGTTGGCCAAGGAGGCGATATCGCTCCCCCTTGGAGAGGGCGCTCGGGATGCCTTCGGGTGAGAGCTGCTTGAGGGCGACCATCGCCATCCTCCTCTCCGGCCTCGCAGGCACAATACACCGGATGCCACCTAGAGTATTGCCGGATTCTGGATTCACTTGGGCAGATTCACCATACCATACATGGCCCTGCTGTGACAAGCCGGCGATCCCGTCGAACTCTCCCCCATCAGCACTTTGCGCCGTGGCCGACGCATCAGATGGTCGTCGGTGCCCCTTCACCCATCACGCCTTCCCACTCGCCAGCATCCTCATCCTCGGCACTCCGAGAATCCGTTCGCGTGACCGTCCACTCAAATTCCAGCGTGCCCATCAGCAGGGGCTCGAGAGCGGTGGTGCGCTCGGTGCGGCGCCAGTCTTTGACGGCGAGGTGGAGGGCGCGGCGCTGGCCGACCAGGACGACGAGCTGTTTGGCCCGGGTCAGGGCGGTGTAGAGCAGGGTGCGGCCCAGCATGGGGGCGTGGCTGGTGAGTAATGGCAAGACGACCGCGGGGAACTCAGCTCCCTGCGCCTTGTGCACTGAGATCGCGAAGGCGTGGTTGAGGGCGAACAGGCCGGCGAAGGGGTAAGACACCTCGCGGCCGTCGTCGAGAAGCAAGCTCAGCTCCTGCTCAACCGGATCGATCCGACCAACCGTGCCCAGGTCGCCGTTGAAGACCTTCAGATCGTAATCGTTGCGCAATTGGAGGACGCGATCGCCGGGACGAAACACCCGGCCGCCGCTCCGCGCTTCGAGCGTCCCCTCCCGGGCCGGATTCAGCCGCTCCTGAAGCCGCAGGTTGAGCGCGCCGACTCCCGCCTCGCCCCGGTGCATCGGCGCGAGAACCTGGATCTCGCCTGGTCCGAAGCCATAGCGGCGAGGCAGACGCTCGGTGACCAGAGAAACGACAGTGTCAGCCGCGACAGCGGGAGTATCGGCCTCGACGAAGAAGCAGTCGGCCACGTCGCTGCCGAACCAGGGGGGCTGACCCGCTTTGACGCGCTCGGCATTACGGGCGATCCCGGACCCGGCGCCCTGACGGAAGATCCGGGTCAGACGAGTGACCGGGAACTGGGCGGCGCCGAGCAGATCGGCGAGGACGTCGCCGGCCCCGACACTCGGCAGTTGATCCGGGTCGCCCACCAGCAGGAGGTGGCAGCCCGGGCCGATCGCCTTGACGAGCTGGTTCGCCAGCAGAACGTCGAGCATGCTCGCCTCATCGACGACGATCAGGTCGGCGGGCAGAGGACGATCAGCGTTGAAACTCGCCTTGCCTCCCGGGCGAATCTCCAGGACCCGGTGGAGCGTCCCGGCCGGCACGCCGGTCGCCTCCTCCATACGCTTTGCCGCTCGTCCGGTCGGCGCGGCGAGCAGACAGCGCAGCCCCTTGGCTCGTGCCACGGTCAGGAGCGCGCGCAAGGTATGGGTCTTGCCAGTGCCCGGGCCACCGGTCAGGATCGCCACCGTCTCGGTTAGCGCCATCCGCACGGCGGCTTCCTGCTCGTCCGATAGCACAATCTGGTAGCGGCTCGCCAACCAGTTGAAGACAATTGTCCAATCGACAGCGCCGAAGATCTGGCAAGCGCGGCTGCGCGGGCGTGCCGTGGCGAGGGAACGAAGGCGGTGCGCGAGCCCAGACTCGGCACGGGCGAAGGGAGCCAGCGCCAGTTGCCCCTCGACCGTGGTGGGTTGGCGGGTGAGGATCACCTCGCCCGTCGTGCGCAGGGTGGCGATGGCCGCCTTGATGCCTTCCAGGTCCACTTGGAGGAGTTCCGTGGCCCGCTTGGCGAGCTCGGTCTCAGTGAGGAGGGTATGCCCCTCCTCGGCCGCCATTCCCAGCGCGTGGAGGACACCGGCCTGAAGCCGAGCCGGCGCATCCGGCGCGATACCGACGCAGGCGGCAATCTTGTCCGCGGTCTTGAAGCCGATTCCCCAGACCTCGCGTGCCAGGCGGTAGGGCTCGGCGGTCACGACCCGCGCGCTCGCCCCACCGAACTTCTGGTAAATCCGCACCGCGAGCGAGGTCGAGACCCCATAGGAATGGAGAGCTGCCATCACCTCCCGGATCTGGCGCTGCTCCGCCCAGGCCATCCCGATCCGCTTGGCGCGCACTTTCCCGATCCCGGCGACCTCGGTCAGCCGCTCGGGCGTCGTGTCGATCACCTCGAAGGTCTCCTCGCCAAAGGCATCGACGATGCGGGCGGCGTAGACCGGGCCGATCCCTTTGACGAGGCCGCTGCCAAGGTAACGCCGCATGCCGGCGAGAGTCGCCGGGAGGATGATGCGATAGTCGGCGACGAGAAACTGCCAGCCGTACTTGGGATCCTGGCGCCACCAGCCGCTGGCGACAATGCTTTCCCCCGGGCTCAGATCGAGAAGCGTGCCGACCAGGGTGAGGAGCCGATCGTCGCCGCGGGCGAGGGAGACATCCGTCGTGAGCTGCTCGGGGGCAAGGCGGGCGATGGTGTAGCCGTTCTCGGGGTTCTGGTAGGTAATGCGCTCTACCACTCCCCGTACTTCTCGAAAGGGAGCGGGAGACGAGCTTTCTGAGCTATTTTTCGTAAATGCGGGACCTGTCACGGACACTCCCAGGGTTAAACGATCGTCCGCCGATAATTCTACATAATCTCGCGAGGGGTTGGGGACGGGGGGCGAGGCAACGAAAGGCCAGGGTTCGGTCAGGTCACGTTGCCCGGGAGCACGGAATCCGGTACGATTCCACCACCAATGACCGGGCAAAAGGGAAGACCAACGTGGATCGCCTACGGGTGAGGGCACACCTCCGATCGGATTCAGGGCCGGAGCTGACACGTTTCGCACTGGACTTTGCTCCGCACGCCGGGGGTGATCTTCTCTGGCTGGCCTACGTGCCCGATGGTCTGCGGGCCTGGTTCCGACGGTTTGCCGACTCCTGCGATCCCACCAAAGGAGTTCACCATCCCTTCCGAGTCGCACGCCTCTTTGACTCGCCCTCGCTGAGCGAGATCGAGTTTCTGGTCGGCCGGATTCGGAGTCGGGGCCAGACGGCAGGGAGAAGCGGACCTCAGCAGATAGCACGGGCCGGCCGCCCTCACCCTCTCCTAGAGAGCGAGGACATTTCAGGAGCGACACGGGCGGTGGCCGATGAGATCGACAGTGGTCGGCTGCATGTAACGACGATCGTCGTCGACGTCCATCACCTGCCGATCCTGACCAGCCTGATTCGCCCCGAACGGACTCGCGTGCCGCTGGCGGTCGGCGGCACGCGGGAGGGATGGGACCGCTACGTCGTCCTCCGCTTACGCGCGCTGCTGACGAAGCTCCGGGAAGCAAACCTCCACTTCTTGATCACCACGCCGTTGCCCCAACGGGTCGACCGCGGACGGACGGCCCTGGAAAGCCGCCTGATCGACGCCATCGAAGCCGAGGTGGATCTATCGTTGGTCGTGGGCAGAGGCAGTCCGTCCTGGGAGCAAATCCTCCCCCTGCGCTCTCCGACGTCGTGGTGGGAGCGGCTGAACCAAACCTGCCCACGGATCGCCGACCGCGCGGTGATGGAGCGCAGCGCGTCCGCGACCTACTGGGCAGATCAGACCCAGGAGGAGTTCGCCGCGCTGGCGCAATCCCGTGGCTGGATGGTCCGGCGAGCAGCGAGCGAGGAAGACCGACGGGAGCACTGGGATTTCGAGATCGAGCGAGCGGGCGAGCGCTACCGGGTGGACGTGAAGGGACAAAGCCGGCTCCGGCGCGGCGATGCTTCGCCGCAGGACGGTTGGCATTGGATCGAGCTACGCGGCGTCGTCGACGACGGCTGGCTCTTTGCTGGAAAAGCCGACCTGATCGCCTTCCGGACGGAAGACTCCTTCATCCTCGTCCCGCGGACCGCCCTGATCGACCACGTCCACCATCACGTCGATCCTGACGACCTCGTCTCCGACCAACCGAGCACCGAGTATCGCCTCTACCACCGGCGTGACCGGTCGGCCGTCCGGACAGCACGATCGACCGGCTCGGATCGCGGGGTGCTAACCCTGGTCCCGACCAACCGGCTGCGCATGCTGGGCTGGGCGGAATGGCCAGTCTAGTGGCCGTGGAGAGGCCACCGCGTCAAGGTAGCCAGGTGCTCCGTGTCTTAGCCCTTGCACAATACGATATACTAGATTCACCTGACTCGCGTCAATCGCCGTCCGGCCTGTGTTGTTCTCACCCGCCAGACGCGGTAAGGCTCGCATGGCTCATCTTCCCCGTGGCCCTGGGGAAAAGAATCAGGAGGGTGATCGTGCCAATCTACATCTACCAGGCCGCCTATACCGGCGAGTCCCTTGCGGCCCAGATTAAGGAACCGCAGGACCCGATCGAAGTGTCAGCGCGACCGGTCATTGAGTCTGCCGGAGGCAAGCTCCTAGCCGGAGGATTCAGCTTCGGCGAGTATGATATTGCGGTCGTCTACGAGGCGCCCGACGACACGAGCGCGGCGGCGGTGGCGGTGGCCGTCGCCGCCGGAGGGGCGATCAAGTCGGCAAAGACGACGAAGCTCCTCAGTGGAGCCGAGTGGGTCCAGGTCCTGCGCAAAGCGCCATCGGTTAGCCGCGCCTACCGCCCTGCCCGTTGATCGGCTGAGGGCGACCGCGTGGCATAGCTGGGGCCGGCGGCGGTGGCGGTCGTCCGAAGGGAGCACCGTGGGGTCGATAAGACAGCAATACGGTGCTGGGTTTCCGCGAGCCTCAATGGCTCGGTGGAGCGAACGTGGTGACGATGCCGGCGTTGTCCCGGATATGGCTCACCGGCCACGGCGTCGCCGATGCCGATAAACTTGCCGCGCGGCACCACCGCGCCAATGTCTTGACAGCGCTGAAACCCCAGTGCTACACTCCGTACAGTGTATCGACGAGTGTGTGCACGATACATGGCCGGTCTTTGGGTGCACCGCCGTAGCTCTTAATGGTGGGTGCGGATGCTCAATGCTATTTCGTAACTTGGGCGGTGCCGCTGATTACTGAGCTAGTCAGGCATCCCAACAAGCCCCTTGTAGATTCAAGGCATACTGGACAGCGATTTACTGACGTCGTCTTGGAGGTATGTGATGGACAGACGGTGCGGGCTACTTTCGCGGCGTAACTTCCTGCACGGTGCATGTGGGGTGGCCGGGGTCACACTGCTCGCGGCCTGCTCTGCGGGACCGAGCCAGAATCCCACGGCCGCGCCAGCGGCGCCGGTAACGACCGCGACGCAAGTGTCGGCGGCGCAGTCGATTCAGCTAAAGATTGGCGGCTGGTACGATGCCGGAACGCAGAAGGTCGTCCAGCAGCAGATCTCCCTCTTCCAGAAAAAGTATCCGAACGTTAGCGTCGCGGTGGTGGTGATCACCGGGACGCTCGCGAAGGATGTGGTCCTGATCGCCAGTGGCGCTTCGCCCGACGTCTTCTGGGTGAACAATGATCAGACCGCGCCGTGGGCTTCGCGCAACGCGCTGCGTCCTCTCGACTCCTACATCAAGACGGACCAGGTCGACATGAACGATCAATTCGACGTCGGCAAGGTCTTGTACTCTTACAAAGGAGTCACCTACGCCTTGCCGGAATCGCTGGCGCCGCTGCTGATCTTCTACAACCCCAAGGCCTTTGAAGCCGCCGGCGTGAAGCCCCCTCCGTCCGATCACAACGATAAGAGCTGGACACTCGACGCGCTCATTGAAAAAGCCAAGGCTTTGACCAAGCAGTCAGGCTCCGGGCCCGCCCAGCAATACGGCTTCTTCGTCTCGACGAGCCTCCTTCGCTGGTACCCCTTCCTGTGGGACTTCGGTGGGGACATCGTCGACAATACCGAAGCCCCGACCAAGATCATCTTCGACTCGGAGCAGTCGCGCCAGGCCTTGCAATGGGTGGTCGACCTGTGGCTCAAGAACAAGGTCACCCCGACGATCGCCGAGTCGCAGAGCTTACCCTGGCAGCCGGGGTTTGAAACCGGGCGCATTGTGATGCTCGACGAAGGACCCTGGATGTGGCCGAGCTTCCAGGCGCCCACGGTGCGCAGTAAAGTCCCCTGGGAGATGGCGGCCATGCCCTACGGCCCCGCCGGAGCGTTCACCAGGATGGCAGGAAACGGCGATGGTCTATCGGTCCAGTCCAAGAATCCCGACATGGCCTGGAAGCTTTTGGAGTTCAACACGGTGGGCGATGGCCAATCGCTCGAGTGGACGCAACTGTACTCCAACGGCATCCCCGGCAAGAAGTCATTCGCCAACGACCCGCGCTGGGCCAGTTGGTTCTCCCCGAGCTCGAAGCAGACGCTGGTCCAGCTCCCGGACTACGCCCGCACGTCACCCAAGCATCCCAACTGGGCGGAGGTGCAAACCGTCCTGGCTTCCGCCCTGGATCAGATGTGGACCGGCCAGATTTCGGTCGACCAGGCGGTCAAAGACGCTCAGGTCAAGATGGAGCAAGCGCTGACCAAGGGCAGCTCCTAAAGCATACCGGGCAGTGCACATGGGTTCGGTGACATTTTCGGACAGTCATTCCTCGACAAGTTCGGGCCCCCCGCGCCGGCGCTTCCGCGTCCGCGCCGAATGGGTCGAGGGATACCTTTTCATGGCGCCGTGGCTGATCGGGTTCTTCATCTGGACACTTGGGCCGATGCTTTTCGCGGCGTGGCTCGCCTTCACGAGCTGGGAGCTGCTCACGCCGATTCGCTGGGTGGGCACTGCCAACTTCGCCCACCTCTTGGGCGACGACCTTTTCGTCAAGTCTCTCTACAACACCGCCTACTTCACCTTTATCGCGGTGCCCCTCCAACTGGTGGCTGCTTTGCTCGTCGCCCTGGCGCTGAATCTCAAACGGCGGGGCGTCTACGTTTATCGGGCCGCGATCTACATCCCGACGATCACGCCCTACGTCGTCAGCGTGATCCTTTGGGTGTGGATTTTCAATCCGGATTTCGGCCTGGTGAACGCGCTCTTCCGTCTGGTTGGCCTGCCGCCACAGTTGTGGCTGCTGGACCCCCAGTTGGTGAAGCCGGTCTTCATCTTCTGGAGCTTATGGGCCATTGGCAATCAGATGGTCATCTTCCTCGCCGGTCTGCAAGGGGTACCGGAATCGCTCCTCGAAGCCGCCATGATTGACGGCGCGACCGCCTGGCATCGCCTGCGCCAGATCACCCTTCCCATGATTAGCCCGGTCATCTTCTTCAACCTCGTGATCGGGATCATCGGCTCCTTCCAGGTTTTCACGACCGCCTACCTCGCGACCAACGGCGGCCCTAACAATGCGTCGCTCTTCTATGTCCTGTACTTGTATCAAAATGCCTTCCAGTTCCTCCGCATGGGCTACGCGTCGGCGCTCGCCTGGATCCTGTTCGCGATTATCCTCGTGTTTACCCTGCTTCAATTTCGGATGGCCGATCGCTGGGTCTACTACGAAGGGACAAGTAGGGAGTAAGCTGGAGCAAACCGGTGATGGAGCAGACCGCACCCCTCGAACGTGAACTCCCGACCCTCTTGAAGGGACACCCTCGGCTCGTTCGCGCGATCATCGGGCCGGGGCTCTGGCACGTGGTCGCCCTTGCCGTCTGCCTTACGACGCTCGCGCCACTCGCCTGGATGATTTCCACGTCGCTGACCCAGACCGGCAACGAGTTCCAGTTTCCGCCCCAGTGGATCCCCGACCCGATCGTCTTGACCAATTACCCGGACGCGCTGACCGCCCTGCCGTTCAATCTTTTCTTTCGGAACACCCTCGTCGTCGTCGGGGTGTCGCTCCTGGGTACCCTCCTCACGGCGTCGCTGGTGGCGTTTGCCTTTGCCCGTTTGAACTACCCGGGCCGGGATTTCTGGTTCATGGTTCTCCTGTCAACGATGATGCTGCCGAGCGCGGTGACCTTGATCCCGCACTACGTGATCTTCAAGACCCTTGGCTGGGTTGATTCGCTTTTGCCCCTGATGGTCCCAGCCTGGTTCGGGGGGAGCCCCTTCTACATCTTCCTGATCCGCCAGTTCTTTCTGACGATTCCGGTGGACCTCGACGAAGCGGCGAGAATCGACGGCGCCTCGACCCTCCGGATCTTCGCTCAGATCTTCCTGCCCCTGTCGCGACCGGCGATGACCGCCGTGGCCATCTTCTCGATCGTCTATCATTGGAACGACTTCCTGGAGCCGCTCATCTACCTCAATTCGACCAATAACATGACCATCTCGGTGGGTCTCACCTTATTCGAGAATCAGTATACCGGCCAGTGGAACCTGATGATGGCCGCCGGCGTGACGAGCGTGATGCCGATCATTCTCCTGTTCATTTTTGCCCAACGTTACTTCACCCGGGGGATCGCCTTGACGGGGTTGGCCGGCCGGTGAGGCCACGGTGTTCAGGCCGAGACCTGGATCCGCGCGTCGGCCCGATCTCGCACCTCAGGACGGAGGCGGGTGCCGAGGCCCGGGGTCGTGGGGATCATCAGGTGTCCGTCATGGACGTCAACGTTCGGGGTGATGATCTCGTCGTAGTAGCCACGGTAGAAGGCCCGGACGGTTTCCATGATCATCACGTTGGGGCAGTTTGCGCACAGGTGGGCGCAGGCGAAGACGTTGACCGGCCCGCTGCAGTCATGCGGCGCGATTGGTAAGTGGTAGGCCTCGGCCATCGCCGCGATCTTCTTCCCCTCGGAGATACCGCCGGTCCAGATGATGTCCGGCATCACGATGTGGGCCGCTTTCCGCTCGAGGACCTGGCGGAAGGCGTAGCGGGTGAACAGGCGCTCCGAGACGCAGATCGGCACCCGGGTCTCCTGGACGAGCCGGGCGAGGTCGTCGACGGGGTCGGGCGTCAGCGCCTCCTCGAACCACATCACATCGTATGGTTCGAGCGCGCGGGCGATCCGAATGGCACTTGGCAGACTCCATCGGCCGTGTAATTCGATCGCGATCTCCATTTTGCTTCCCACTGCCTCGCGGATTCGACGCACCGGCTCCAAGCCCTGCGCGACCTGCTCGGCGGTGATGAATGGACCGACGGTGAAGCGGTCGTCAGTGGTGCGTCCGGCGGCGGGAGCGGCGAGGCGATCGAACGGCCAGATCTTCATCGCGTTGATCCCCATGTCCAGCAAGCTCTGGGCAAGCTCGGCCGGTCGCTCGTGAAACGCGGTGAAGTCGTCGATAGCACCAAAGCTCGCGCAGGTATTGTAGACCCGAATCCGGTCGCGGACTGTCCCGCCCAGCAGCTTATGGATGGGTTGCCCGGTGGCCTGACCAGCGATATCCCAGAGGGCGATGTCGAGGGCCGAGACCGCGCGCATCTCCGCGCCGGCGTAGCCGTAGTAGTTCGTGATGTGAAAGAGGGCGTGCCAATGCCGCTCGATGTCGAGCGGATCCTCCCCGAGGAGCACCGGCGCCGCGACGTCGTGGATGACCGCGGCGACCGCCCCGGGAACGTAGAAAGTCTCGCCGAGGCCAGTCAAACCAGCGTCGGTGTGAACCTGAACCCAGAGAAGCTGGGGATGCTGGGTCAGGCGGATCGTTTCAATCTTGGTGATACGCATGGGTCTCTCCCATGGAGACATCTCTTGCTATCCTGGTCGCGCTGACTCTAGCAATTCCCACGTGACACACGGCGGACCGGTACAACAAGGTTCATTTGCCTAGTCACGGCCGGCCAAACACGGCCTGATGAATGATGCTGGTGAGTTCGTGTAAGAGATTCTCAGGAGCGATGACCGCGATCTTGCCTTGATCGGCATCTGCTTGGACCCGCCGAGATTCCTCGACGTACGGCGGGTTGTTGACGTACCAGCGGCCAGCAATCGAAGCATCAAGGACGTATGCTCGCTCAGCCAATCGGCTTCTCACCTCGTTCTCGGCGGACAATGTCCTTGATGTCTTCTTCTAGTGGCTCCATCTCATCGACGATCTTGTTACCTTCCGCGGAGAGCTTGCGTCGGCGTTCAATTTCCTCCGAGGAAAGCGGTGGCCGCTTCCGCAGCTCCTCTAGGACAGAGGGCGCTTCGTCCAGGCTTACAATTCGCATTCGCCCTATTGTTCGCATCGTTTCACCTCTTTCCTGATTATAAACTGCCCTGAAAGTGCTGCGTAGATCGGTGAGCGAAGCGGCTAATTGAATCTCATCATTCCGCGTATCATAGCCGGCTGACAAGGAGGGAAAACATGTCTCAGCAATACATTCCTTTCGACCGTACGGATTAGAGAGGGAATTTTATTAGTGGCTCGGCGGATTGAACCTGGTGACGATGTCGGCGCGGTTGAGCTGGTAGAGGAGCGGGCGCCCGGCGACAAACCGCCGCAGGTTAGTGGCAATCTCCTGGGCAGTGTCCTCGGCGAGGTTCGGGCCAACACCACCACAGTGCGGCGTGACGATCACGTTGGGCATATCCCAAAGGGGACTCGCCGGGTCCAGCGGTTCGTGCTCGAACACGTCGAGGGACGCGCCGGCGAGCCGTCCTTCCTGGAGCGCGCGGATCAGCGCCTCCTCGTCGATGATCGGACCGCGGCTGTTGTTGATGAGATAGGCGGTGGGCTTCATCGCCCGCAGCTCGGCCTCGCCGATCAGATGGTAGGTCTGGTCGGTCAGCGGCGCGGTAACGGCAACGAAGTCGACCTGGGCGAGCATCTCGCCCAGCCGATCGCTGGGGTAGACCGCGTCGACGTGGGGAAGGCGATCAACCGTCGTCCGCTTCACGCCCACCACACGCATCCCGAAGGGCTTCGCGCGTCGGGCGATAGCCAGCCCCGCGTGTCCCAGCCCGACCAGCCCGAGGGTCTTGCCGTGGATCTGGATCAGCTCGGAGGTCGGCCACTCCGATGCCCGCGCCCAGCGTCGCTCGGCCTGGAGAGCGCGGTATTCCAGCGCGCGGCGTGCGATTAGGAGAATCTGGGCCATCACATGCTCGGCCATCGGAATCACCGAGCCGCGGACCTTGTGAGTGATGACGAAGGGTGCGTCGCGCAGCCCGGCGATCGAGAAGCCATCGACACCGGCGCCAGCGATGTGCAGCCAGCGGAGGCGGGGAGCGCATAGGTAGGACGGCCGGAGGCGATCGGCCATGTAGACAGCCTCGACGTCGTCCAGATACGGCTCACCAGCCGCGGCGTCGCCCACGACAATAAACTCGCCACGCGGCGCCACCGCACGGAGCCGCTCGACCAGGAGCGGGCTGCCACGCACGAGGAGCATCCGCACCGGGCGCTCGACAGTGCGATCCGGGGACTTTGCTACTGCGCGGTTCAGGACTGATTCAGCCATCGTTCCTCACTTCTCGCTTTACCGGGGCACTATGCCTTGAGACCGGAGAGGACCACCCCTTCGATGAAATAGCGCTGGGCAACGAAGAAGAGCAACAATGGCGGCAACGTCGCGAGGGTCGCCGCGACCATCAGCAGGTGAATCTGCGGAACGCCCTCGCCGGAGAGCGAGCTTTGCAGGTAGTTCAGTCCCAGCGACAGAGTAAACTTCGTCGGGGTGTTCAGATAGATCAGCGGATTGAAGAAATCATCCCATTGGCCGATGAAGGAAATGACGGTCACCGCCACGATCGCGGGCTTCAGGAGCGGCGCGATCACGCTCAGCAGGGTCTGCAGCGAGCTGGCGCCGTCGATCTTCGCCGCGTCGTCGAAATCGCGCGGGATGGTCAGCAAGAACTGCCGGAGGAGGAAGATGTAGAAAGCGCCTCCTCCAAGCCAGGAGGGAACGATCAGCGGACGGAAGCTATCGAGCCAGCCGAGCCCGCGGAAGATCAGATAGGTCGGCACGATCGTCACCTCGCCCGGCAGGATCAGCGTAGCGATGGTGACGAAAAAGAACAGGTCGCGTCCGGGATAGCGAAAGCGCGCGAACGAGTAGGCCACGACCGTCGCGGAGACAACCGTGCCAAGTGTGGCAAGAACGGTGATTTGCACGGTGTTCACGATCCAGAGCGCGAACGGCATGGTCTGGAAAATGGTGACATAGTTCTCCCACCGGAGGCGCGGCGGGAGGAGTGGCGGTGGGAATTGAAAGACCTCCGCAACGTCCCGAAAGGAGTAGGAGACGGCCCAGAAGAACGGAATCACTGCCAGTAAACCGAACAGGATAGCGATAAGATAGGTGAGAACCGCGATCCCAGGCTGGACGATCTGAGCTGCCGACGCGGCGGTCTCCGCGCGGGGTGCAGCGCGCGTTGCCATCAGTGGACCTCACCCTCGTAGTGAACCCAACGCGAACTGGTACGGAACTGCAGCCAGGTCAGAACCAGCACGATGAGCAGGAAGATCCAGGCGAGGCACGCGGCGTAACCCATCTGGAAGAACTGGAAGGCCTGGGTGTAAATGTGCAGGGCGTAGAACCAGGTCGCGTAGGCCGGCCCGCCTTGAGTCGCCACGAACGCCGTGGCGAACACCTTCAGGCCGCCGATGATCCCGAGAATCAGGTTGAAGAGAATCGTCGGGGAGATCAGCGGGACCGTGACCTTCCAGAAACGCTGCCAGCGGTTCGCCCCGTCGAGGTCAGCGGCTTCGTACAGCTCGCGCGGAACCCCCTGTAGGCCAGCGAGGAAGATGAGCATCGTTTCGCCGCCGGCCGAACGCCAGAGGCTGAGGAGGATGAGCGAGGGAATCGCCCACTCGACCGTCCCGAGCCAGCCAGGACCGGCGATGCCCACCCGACTCAGCAGGTAGTTGACGAGCCCCACCTGCGGGTGGAGGATCCAGACCCAGATAACGGTCGTCGCGACGATCGGCATCAGACGTGGCAGAAAGTACACCGCTCGGAAGACGAGAACTCCCCGGAAGGCGCGGTTCAAAAAGAGTGCGAGCGCGAGCGATGCCATAATAGTCAGGGGAACGTAGACACCGGCGAAGTAAAAGGTCTTCAGCAGCGACGGCCAGAACTGGGGATCGGCGCCGAATGCCCGCAGGTAGTTCCCGACCCCGATGACGGTCGGCGCGTGGACAATGTCGTAGCTGGTGAAGCTAAGGAAAAGTGAGGCGAGTGTCGGGCCGGCGATGAATGCGAGAAAGCCAACCGCCCAGGGCAGCAGGTAACAGTAGCCTTCGATCGCCTCACGGCGGCGGGTGGTCAGCCACGGGCGCCGCGTAGATCCCATCGCTGAGTGCGCCATCTCCGTCCTCCCTAGAGAGAGGTAATCAGTTCACTTGGGCTGCTTCAGGATGTCGTTAATGGTCTGCTGGAGTTTGACCGCGCCATCTTCCGGGCCGATCTTGTTGAGCCAGATCTCGTCTTCGACCTGAGGAACGGCGGACTGGATCTCGGTGGTCCGGACATTCCAGGGAATGATTGGGGCGACCGCCTCCTCCATGACGATGTGCCCCACCTTGTACCATGGGTAGGGCCCAGTCAGGCGCGGATCCTGGTAGACGTCCGGGCGCGCGCCGGGCGAGCCAGAGCCCATCAGGACTTTCTGAACTCCCACCTCGTGGGTCGTAATGTACTGGAGGAACTTCCAGGCTGCCGCTGGTTGTTTCGCCTGGCTGGTAATCGCGGTCACGTTACCGAACGTCGTCGCACCGCGGCTGGTTCCACCAGGACCTTTCGGCAGGATAAACACGCCCCATTCAAACTTGTCGCCGACAACCGGCCCGGTCGTCGTGACCGGCGCCGTGGCCTCCTGGAACATGGCAAGCTTGCCCGAGGCAAAGAACTGGGCCAAGCCGACCCCCTGGACGAGGTCAGTCGGGGCCGGGGCGACTTTGGACTTGTAGATCAGGTCGTACCAGTAGCGATAGTTCTGCTTGCCGAGATCGTTGCCCACGGTGCACGATCGCCCATCCGAGGTGAGGAGGTCGGTGCCAAACATGCGCAGGTCGCTCACCGTGGCGGGCATGAAATCGCGCGTCGGCAAGAAGCCCCACACCTCGACCTTGCCGTCACTGCTGACCTTGGTCAGCGCTTGGGCCGCCTTCAGGAGGTCGTCCCATTTCCAGACTTCATCTGGCGACTTCGCGTCCGGCGGGGTGATCCCGGCCTTCTGCATGAGCGTCCGGTTGAAATAGATGTTCGTGTAGCAGGCGTGCCCGATCGTCGGCAGACCATAGAGCTTCCCGTCGAGGCGACAGGCATCAATCACACCCTTGTAGAACTGCCCGAGGTCGTACTTGTCTTGCGCAACATAGTCGTCGATCGCGCGCAGCATCTGTTTGTACGCCCAGGGGGGGAGCCAAGGGAACGTCCAGCTAAAGACGAGGTCGCCGAGCTGCTGGGCAGCGAAGAGAACCGGGATCTTCTCGAAATACTGCGCGTCAGGAATGTCCTCGATGATCAGTTTGATGCCGGTTTCCTTCTCGAACTGGGGCCCGTAACGCTTCCGAACGAAATCCTCGACCTGGTTGGAGCGCTGCTGATATTTGATAGAGATTCCGCCCGCGGCCGATGCCGCAGTCTGGGCAGGGGCTGCGGTTCCAGATCCGGCGCCAGTGGTTCTGGCCGTCGACACGGACGTCGGCGATGCGGCGGGCTGCTGGCACGAGACGAGTAAAGCGCCGGCCGCGGCCAGTGAGACGGCGAGGAAGCGACGCCGGCCGATCGCCACGGCATGGCTTGGGATACGCATCATGGGTAGTACCTCCTTCATCCGTCGTGACCAGGCATTCCTCAAGAGTGCCTGACGAAAGGCAACTCACGCGGGTCGGCGACAGCGGGCACGTGCTCACACATCGACGACCGCGCCATAGGCATCGGTGGCGTCCTGGCGGCGAGGACGTGGGTTGTACGGTGAGGCACGGAGCGCCTCCTCGTCCAGATCGATGCCGAGGCCAGGGAGGATAGGAAGCTCGACGTGCCCATCGCGAACGACTAACGGCTGACTCTGAATTCGATCACGCCAAGGCTGGCTGTGCACATACTCCAAAATGGCAAAGTTAGGAATCGCGGCCCCAAGCTGAACGCATGCCGCCATGGAGACCGGGCCCTGGGGATTGTGGGGCGCGACCTGAACGTAGTACGTTTCCGCGAGAGCAGCGATTTTCTTCAACTCGGTGATTCCTCCGGCGTGGCACACGTCGGGCTGGATAACGTTGACGAGTTGGCGTTCCAACAACTCCCGGAATCCCCACTTCGTATACAGACGCTCGCCGGCCGCGATGTCCATGTCGAAGCCGGCCTGCACGACCTTCGCGAGCGCTTCCAGGTTCTCCGGCGGGGTCGGCTCCTCGAAGAAGTACAGATCGTAGGGCTCGAGGGCGCGCATCAGCCGGATGGCAGCGCCCGGACGGCTTCGGCCATGGTTGTCGATCATGAGATCGACGTCCGGGCCGGCTATCTCGCGGAGTTGGGCAACACGCTGGGCGAACACCCGGACTGCCTCGCGCTCGCTGAGTCTCGCATCGCCGTGCCAGGCGCCAGTCTTGAAGGCAGTGAACCCCTCCGACTTGTGTCGCTCGACGTCATCAATCATCCGGGTCGGATCGTAAATGCCGACGTGGGTGTACAGGCGGATGCGCGAGCGCGTCGGACCGCCGAGGAGGCGATACACTGGCTTCCCGCAGGCCTTTCCGGCGATGTCCCAGCAGGCTTGGTCGAGTGCCGAGAGTGCCGAGGTGAGAATCACCCCTCCTTTCCAGAAGCCCAGCCGAAAGAGACGCTGCCAGTGGTGCTCAACCGCCGTCGGATCCTCGCCAATCAACGCGTCGCCGACCTCGTGGATCGCAGCTTCGACGGTGCGTTCCCTCCCCTCGACGGTCGCTTCGCCCCAACCATAGATCCCCTCATCGGTCTGAACCTTCACGAATACCCAGTTGCGGGGATCCCCCCAGGTAATGTAGGTCGTCAGCGCAGTCACTTTCATGCTTTCCGATCCTCGACGTAGTGCTCCCATAGCTTACTGAACCTTGTCAGGAACGTGCAAGATGTGTAGTATCAAGCATGTCCCATTTTGATCCCATCTTGTCGGGCGGAGAAACTACCTCCATGCGTGACGACGTACAAGAGGCGAGCGCCTTCGCGGAGTTTACCGAGCTGCTCCGAGACGCTCTGCTGCACCTCTACGATCCCGCGCATCTCCAAGAGCACCGATTATTGGCGCTGATTCCCGACGACGGCCTCGGGATGGTGAGCCGGGCGCGACTCCTGCGGCAGCGGCTCCTCGACGCGATCGAATCTTTGCGTCCGGCTGGCGGAGTCTCGTCGCGGTCGCACGCCTGGCGGACACACCACCTCCTCGAGCTCCGCTACCTCGAGGCAAACGAGATTACCGAGGTAATGGAACAGCTCGGGATCGGGAAGAGCCAGTACCACCGCGATCACCACCACGCACTCCAGTGTCTCGCTTCGGTGCTCTGGCACGACTGGCAGCGTACTAGGTGGGAAACTGACGAGGGAATTTCCGACCGCGCGGTCAACGCGTCCTCTCGGGTGGTGGCGGAGCGCGTGGACCCGGCCGAGATCCTGCGCGGGGTTGTAATGCTTCTGGAGCCGCTCTGTCGCGCACGTGTCGTCGACATCTGCGTGACTCCGGACGAGCACCTCCCGGCGATCGGCGGAGATCGGGTCGCACTCCGTCAGGTGCTGCTTGCCCTCCTCGTAGCCACGGTCAACGCGACCGATCACGGCACGATCCATGTGCGGGCACGGGCGCGACCCGGCGAGGTCGAAATCCAGGTCGCGACCCCGCTTGAGAATGCACCGTCGGCATTCGAAGCAAGAATCGCGGAGTGTCGACCATTCTTTGCTACGCTTGGCGGATCTATCAGTCATGGCAGCGGTCCGGAGAATCCCCGTGGTTGGAGCGTTTGGCTACATATCCCCTCTCTGAGCCGTCCGACGGTGCTCGTCGTGGACAACAACCCCGACTTCATCCAGCTCGTCGACCGCTACCTTGCCGGTCACGGATGGGATGTCGTCGGGGCGCCTGACGTTGCCCAGGCATCGACGCTCGCACGCCGCCTCCAGCCCCGGGTTGTTGTGCTCGATATCGTTCTGCCAGAGCACGACGGCTGGGAGCTACTGCTCGAGTTGAAGGAGATACCCGGCGTTAAGGACATCCCCGTGGTGGTCTGTTCGGTGCTGGAGAACGCCGACGTCGCCACGTCACTCGGGGCAGCGGCCTACCTTCACAAACCGATCAGTCAGGCCCAACTCATCGCGCTGCTCAGCCAGTTTCGTGTAGGTAGCGTTGGGGCGGCTCAAGATTGCCAAGAACCGCGTCGATCGTGCGCAGCAGCTCCTCGAGCCCGAAGCCTTCCGGCTTTTTGATCGACAGCGAACCGTCGAAGCGAACGTGTCTGTCGAGCTGGTCCTGGGCCGAGACAATGACCACGGGAACACTGGCAAGGTCCAGAGACTGGCGCATCGTGGCAATGACCTCTAATCCACCTCCTTCGGGCATAACCAGATCGAGGAGGACAAGGTCTGGTCGCGCTTCTCCCATCTGTTCCAGAGCTTCCTGGCCGTTGCACGCACGCAGGATCTCGAAGCTGCCCGATTCGGAAACGGACTTCAACATGCGCACCATCAAGCGCAGGAACCGGGGGTCATCGTCGACGACAAGGACGCGGTGGACCGGACGTTCCAATTGGCGAAGCGTGTTTTGCAGATCGGTCCGAGTGACCGGCTTCGTGAGATAGGCAGTGACGCCCAATCGTGCGGTCACGCGCTGGCTGTGAGGCAGGGGAGCCAAGCAAATCGGGACAGGAAGCGTCCCCACGTCAACGTCGCCGATGGTCTCCGGATCCGCGATGATCGCGGACGCGCGGTGCTCGATCGCGGCATCGACGGCGCAACTCAGATCACTGGTGGTGATGACGTGGGTCGCGCGCAGATGGCGCTGTAGGAAATCCGCGAACCGCTGATCAACCCCGACGACAACCGCTACGCGGCCGTGTGACTGGACGACGGTCGGCAGACCCGCCGACCGCCAGGAGTTTGGCTGTGCCGCCTCCCCATCGGTACTGAGCGGAAGGGTGAACCAGAAGGTGGTTCCCACCCCGGGCGTGCTCTCGACGCCAATCGTTCCCCCGTGCAGCTCGATGAGACGCTTGCTGATGGGCAGACCGAGCCCATAACCCATCCCACGCCACGGATCAGACGGCTTGTCTGCCGGCGCAGCATGGTAGAACTCGTCGAAGACCTTCTGCTGGTCATCGGGCGCGATGCCACACCCGGTGTCGGCCACACGAACCACAACCGAGTCCGATTCCAAAGTGGTGGAGACGGTAATTCCTCCGCACTCGGTGAACCGTACCGCGTTGGTGACAAGATTGAGGAGCACCTGACGAATCCGCAGGCGGTCCACCAGCAGGGGAGGGATGCCCGGCGGCTGCTCGATCCGAAGCCAGAGATTCTTGGTCGCTACGTACTCGCCCACGAGCGAACATGCATCGTTGATGAGATGGGCGAGGTCCACCGGTTCGCGGGCCAGGGCAAGCCGACCGATGCCGACTCGTGCCAGGTCGATCACGTCATTGGTCAGCGTCAGCAAGTGCTGGGCGCTGCGGTAGACAGCGTTCAAATCCCCCCGGTAAACGGCCGGCAGCGGGACGTCGTAGCTCTCGGGAGACATGAGAATCGTCTCACTGAAACCCATAATGAGGTTGAGAGGGGTTCGCAGTTCGTGGCTGATGTTCGTGACGAACTCCGACTTCGCTCTCTCGGCGGCCTCGGCTGCTTTCCAGGCCATCCCCAGTGCTGCATTTGCCCGTTCCAGGCGATAGTATGCCGCGTCTAATTGCTTGAGAGCCTGCACCAGCTCGGCACGATGGCGCTGCGCCTCATCCGCACTTCTGGCCGCGCTCGCGTAGCTCGAAAGCGACCACTCGACCGCGATGACGAGGTTACGTCCCAGTGTCCAGGCAACGGCGACGGTCACTCCGGAGACACACGCCGTTTCCCAGATCCGCTCCGGGGGAAGAAAGACGAAGACTCCAACGACCCGCAGCGCGATCAGCAAGGCAACGCAGCCGGCGCTGACCACGACGCCGGCCAGAGGATCGAGGAGCACGACCGCCACCAGGGTGAGAAGGGGATAGAGCGCGACGACCGTGGGGGCGGAGAAAATCCAGGTCGCGGCCGTGATGGAAAGCACCGAGGTTCCCAGAAAGCACCAGACCGCGAGGCGTGATCGCCTCCCAAGAAGGGCGGAGGTCATCCCCAGACCGGACGCCGCGACGACTACGACCTCCCAGTGGTACACAAGCGCCTCCGGCGGGGCCTGATCGGTGCTAGCAATGTGCCAGCCGAGCAGCCCCAAACTGGTGATCAGGAGAAGAAACCGCAAGGTGTCTGTCCGCAGGCTCTCCACCTGGCAAGCGATGTCCGGGTCGCGTAGCACGGGCCAGGTAAGGGCTGTCCACATCGTCGCTCCTCCGTTCCAAAACGGCGGTTGGTTGGATCTTGTCGTTCAGCGTATCATAGCGCGCAAAGAGGGAGGGGAAGCGTGTCTGAGCAATACATACTGTTCGATCGTGGCGATGGGCCTCGAGATCCTCGACGCGCTGAAAGCATGTGAGCACGACGAGGCGGTGCGGGTCGTCGTGCTCACCGGCGCCGGCCGGAGCTTCTGCGCGGGCGACGATCTGAAAGGGATGACCGAAAGTGGTCTCCTCGCTTCAATGGCCGGGGCCTACCGTGTGATCACTAACGTGGGCGCGGGGAGCGCCCCGCGTGGGTGAGGCAAGGCAACCTTGGCACCAAACCGCGGCCCACAAGAGGCCGCGTGACAGACTGAACGTAGGGGCGTGGCAGATGGGCAATTTGCCGCTGGCCGGCCGGTCCGTCAATGAATGCTGCCCACCTGCTTGGAGATCCCCCTCTTCAAGAGCGGGGGGCGTTCGTCGAGGTCGACTCGCCGGCCGGCCAGCGGCACCTGACCCGCTGGCGGCGCCGTTCCAAATCGAGCCCGGATTCCAGCCAATCTACCACCCAGCGCCACGCCTTGGCCAGGACAACGCCTACGTCTTCCAGACCCGCCTTGCTTGGCATGAGCGACCGCGAAGTCGCCGAGCTGATCGAGAGCAAGGTCGCGTATGCGAGCGCGGTGCCCTTACGGTTTGCCACCGCGCCCGGTCGCGGCAAATTGCTGGTTGAACCAGTCCTGGAGCTGTTCTGGTGTGCTCGGGAATGGCTCCCCCGAGTGCTTCTCCTTCCGGACGAGCGGGATCATCAGATCAATCAGAGTATCCGAAATCCCATCGACTTTCCCCTTGTGTTGCTGTAGGACATGCTCCAACTGCGACCAGGATTTCGGGTTGGTATCGTAAAACAGCTCTCGGGCGTCATCAATCGGTACGTGCGCCATGTTGCCTCCTAGCATGAACGGATATGAAAGAATGCCTCTCCCCGATCTCTGAGCACGATTGGTTCCCGCGGCGCGCAAGGTAGACGGGCAAGAGGCCATCCGTTGCGATTTCGATTCTTTGTCGAGTGAAGATCTGGAAGGCGGAAGACTTTGAGCGACTCGATCGCCCGGGCAGGCGACGTCGCTGATTTTCGGCTCGCCGAGCGCGGAATTCTGAATCTACCGCTTGGCAGATGTGGCCCGGTCTATGAGACTCCCACCTCGAAGCCACCAGCGGTTTGTCGTCTCGCCCTCCGACGCGGCGCGTTCCTCTGGGCTTGAAAGATTCTTTGCTCGTCGCTGGAACTGAAGTGTCTGACACACCTCACAAGATCACCGTCGTTCCCTACAATCCATTGACGTCGCACCATCTTGGCGAGAGCGTCCGACGGGCGCTGCTTGAGCAGTCTTGCTACCCGCTGGGCGAGATCCCTTCGTTTGATGGCGCCGGCGTTTATGCCATCTACTGCCACGGCGGATCGCCCTACTATACGCCAATCGCCGAGCAAAACCACGATGGCTGCAAGGCTCCCATTTATGTTGGTAAAGCGGTCCCTCCGGGATCACGAAAAGGGATCGACGTCGGCAGTGCTAGTCGGACGCTCTACCGTCGCTTGAGGGAGCACGCCGACTCCATCCGGGCAGTGTCGAACCCCGGTACGCCTGGGCACCTCGACATCGCAGATTTCCGGTGCCGTTTCCTTGTTGTCGAGGAGGTCTGGATTCCTCTCATCGAGTCGCTATCGATCACCAGCTTCAAGCCACTGTGGAATGGCTGTATTGACGGCTTCGGACACCACAACCAAGGCGCGGCGAGGCGTGGACAGCAAAGGCCGTTCTGGGATACGCTTCACCCCGGACGGGCCTGGGCTAAAATGGTCAGGCCCAATCGCTTGTCGGTTGATCAGATCGCTAAACGGTTGCAAGAGTACTACGTCGATCCGGCGGCACGGCCGAAGCGTGGCGCTCGACGAGAGCCAGACGAGAGAGACGTCGATTCGGATGCGGGCAACTGAGCGCTCTGCGCTCAAGCGGACGGCTTTTGGACGATCACGGCTGCCTCGTACAGCTCGACCGGCCTGAAAGACTTCTCACGAAGACCCGTCCCGATGATCGACGACCCAACACGCTGGCAACGCACGACCTCCCGATGCCCGACCAACCCGAGGGATTCGCTAATCTTCACGAGCTCCTCATCGACCTTGAACTCGATGCCCTGCAAGATGTTATTCCCTACCACAATCACTCCTGTACCGCCCGGACGCAGCAGGCGCTTCAGTTCGCGAAGGAAACGGTAGCCGTCGTTGAAGTAGGTAGCCGCGTAATTCGCCCAGCCGGCCCCACCATAGATACCCTTGTGCCGATTCAGGCCCCGCAATTCGGCAATCCGCTTGGAGAGACTGGGCATGTCAAAGTCCAGATCGATCGCCGCCGACTCGCGCACGGTCTGCCAAAACTTGCCGAAGTTTTCCTCTTCGTAGTGCGCGAGATCGCGCGACGACGAAACGAAGCCAAGCCAGAAGAGGTGGGGACGGGTATTGCGGACGTAATGATAGTTATTCAGGTAAGGGGGTGAGGTCACGACCAGGTCGACGCTACCGTCGCCAAGCCGACTGGCTCCTTCGAAGAAGCTTCCGAGGTGGAGCGAGAATTCTGGCAGCCTGGCCAACCGGCGAAGCTCCCGGGCGTAGCCGGAGATGTCATCGGCCATGTGCACCAACTTGGTCCGAATCGTCTCAACGACCGGTGCGTTCTCCTGGAGCGGCTTGCCTGCGCCGGGACGGGTCGAGAGCGAGGGCTCGTAGGTGTAGTTCGAGAAAGAAACCATTGTCGTCGCGAACGCCAGGCGAAAGAGATCGGCGACCGGAGCTTCTTCAATCGCATCAATGTAGTCGAGACAGAGTAAAACTTTCCGTTCGACTTTCGGCGAGAAGAACGGCACCCGCGACCGGAAGCCGGTTGGCACCGTTCTCCGCGGCGTCGGAGCAGCATCGACACCGGCGATGTCAATGGCTGCCTCGATAGGGCGAAGGGCCGTCCCAAACTCCTGAATCCGCATACGGAGTAGGTTAACATCGACCCAGGCAGCTTCCAGCTCGGCCTTTGCGGCAAGGTAGGGAAACGGATTGATCTCGAACCCGACACAGTCAACTCCGCGTCGCTGGGCCTCAATTAGAGTCGTCCCAACGCCGGCAAATGGATCCAGAACGACAGCCCCATTCCGGCCTGGCCCCTCTGGTACGAAGCGATCGATAGCGTCACCAGCGAATTGCCAGGAAAAACCAGCGATCCAGTTAACCCAGCGGTGAATACGGTGTGTCTTGTTGGTAGCAAAGGCCGGATTGGACAGAATAGCGGTTCCGTACGTTCCATCGGCTTCGGCTATCTCGCCGGCCTCAGCATCGTCCTGAAGCTCAAAATCATTGTCGTCGATCAAGGTCTGCAAGGTCTCATACGCCCGATGTCGTGTCAACGACTTCTCTCCTGACTATAGTCCGGCCGACCTCACGGGCGGCAGTCGCTTCACTCGGCCACCGGGTTCTGCCCGATTCGATCCTAGCTCATCGTGGATCGACCCAGCAATCCTTCACGGGTTAGAGATGCATTAGCCCTCTACCCTTCACACGACCGCGCCTCCGGGTTGGAGAAGGAACATATGTTCAACACACCGATAACATACCAATCGCAGGCAGCCATGTCAAGCGCAAACCCGGCTCCTGAAGCCGGTCGCGATTGACCGGCCTCCCCCGGCAGTCGATACCGATCCCGACAAGCAGGGTGCTCCACCGGTCATGCCCATCATCAGGCGGGGACCAGTGATCGCGACGGCGTCATTGCCGTTGTTGATGACGTACACTATGACCCGATCGCCCGGACTGAAGGCGCTCAGCGCTCCCTGATGCGGTCGGCTCACCACCCAGGTGTTCGACGTAATGTTGAATGTCCGAGTTTGGGTCGATCCGTTAGGCGTGATCGTGAGCGAGCTGGCACTGATCGTCGAGACCTTGCCCGGAATCGAGTTCAGATAGACGTTCTGTCCCTGGGGATTCACGAAGCCGGTCTGGGTCCCCAGATAATGATCGAACCGTTGAGTTGACGTCATCCCTTGCAGAAAGGCGAGCTCGGGGGGCAACGGGTGCATGGGCGCTTGGGCTGCCGCCTGCCCGGGAGTCGATGGCTGCTGGGCCACCGCGGCCTGGGCCGTTCGGGTCAGAGCAAAGCCACCGGCCGCGCCGATCGTCGCCAGCACAAGCATCACGAGCACGGCGATCAACGGAAATAAACGACGAGTCATTGGAAACCTCCCGCTAGGGTTGAATCTAGCCTTCAAGCTTTAGATGTACACGGCGCGTCTCATCCGATAGGTGAGGGGCGGATTCAGCATATCTGGTGCCATCGGAAGATGAATTTTCGCAAAGGCGACCATTTTGTAGGCCAAACCTGCGCCTTCGGCGCTCGTTTCCTGTGGTATTTGACATGGAGGGATCTGCGTAACTATACTTCGGCCGCCGATGAGGCAGCCGATGGAACAGTCACGTTCCCTGGTCACGACCCGTCAGGCAAGAAGAAGGAGGCATACTATCGACGCGATCGTCCTCCCCCGCTGCTTCGTCGATTCCCCGTTATTCCGGGAGTGGTCCGGCGATAGCCAGAAGCTCTATTTCTGGCTGCGGGCTCGGATCGGGCGCGCGGATCCGCTTGCCCCGGAAACCTATCGCCAGCTTCTCGCCGACAATTATTTGGCCACCTTCGCGAGCGCCGAGCTGCTGATGGAGCAGGCTGTCGACTGCTCACGTAATACACTCACCAAGCTGATCCGCGAGCTGGCCGAGCGACGAGTCGCCCAGGTGCCAGCGACCCGGCCGGGCTATGTCTTTATTCTCGGTGAGCGCCAGCCCCGGCAAACGCGCTGGCTGAGCGAATCGATCACCTGTGACGTCTATTATCTCGACCAGCTCGTCGCCAGCAGTGGGACGAGCGAGCCGACAGACCGCCAGGGGTTAGCGGTCAGGGGGCAGGAATCCACAGAGGAAGGGCACGGAGACCACGTTCCCGGCCCCCCGACTCCTGCCCCCTGACCGGTGTACCAGCATACGCCCATCACAAATTTTACTGCGAATGCTACCAGGCCAAAGCTGGCAGATTTCATCGCAATAATTACGAAATAACCCATGGTGGGCAAATGCTCTAGACATGATCGGCGCCAAAGTGCTATTATCGCAAAAAGCGAGATGTTTCACGGGAGGTGAGGCATGGGCGAGCCGTCGGCCGTCGGACCGGAGCATGGTGGTCCGGCCGACAACGCATCCGCGCAAGCGCGACTGGACGCACTGATCGCGCGTCTCGCTGGCGAGCATCTCGAGGTCCTCCCGTTCTATCATGATCTGCGCAACCAGATCGTTCGACCACTAAACTTACACGTCGAGACGCGCTACTTCTTCCGGCGCTGGAAGCCGATTCTCGGGCCGGTTCTGACCCTGCTCATCATGGAGCTGCGCGATCGCTGCTACTACAACCCCCGGACCGGCGAGCGACGCGATTACTGCTGGCCCTCCCAGGAGGAGCTCGCCCGGGCGATCGGCGTCTCCACCCGCACGGTCATTCGTGCCCTCCAGGATCCCCGTGCCCAAAAGTTCATCCGGATCCAGCACCGCTACCGCTACGATCCGGTGCTCGGAAAGAAGGTCCGCACCTCCAGCGCCTATGTCGTGGCAATGGACGACCCGCTATTGCCCGAGGATGAGCCCAAGCTCACCCGCCTGGTCGCCGAGCAGATTCTGGCCCGCGAGACCACCGAGCGCCACCAGCTCCAGATCGCGAGCCCCCCCGATCTAGCTGACGCGTTGGCAGCTAGATCGAACAAGGGGAACCTCGCTGACCTTACTGACAATCTGACACCAAGCGGCGGGACCGACCAGACTGACAATTTGTCAGACATAAATATAACTGACAACATGTCAGAAGAAGAGATCCTTTCCGGTCATGACTCTTACCAGAAGGAGAGTCTCCCGAAGTGTCGATCAACGGTTGGACGTCAGAAGCCCCCTCTATCCCCCTCTCCCCCCCAGGGAGAGAAGATTCGGCGTGATTCCCCTCCCTCGGCAGGGGAGAGGACCGGAGAGAGGGCGGCTCCGCTCGTCCCCGAGCCGGTCGTTCGGGCCTATCAGGAGGCCAACGGCCGGACGGCGACGCCACTGGAGCTCCGCCGGCTTGCGGAGTTGATCGAGCGCTTCGAGCCGGCGGCTTGCCAGGCTCAGCCGCCGGGTAGCGGCGCTGCCTGGGTTCTCGCCGCGATCATCGAGGCGGTTGACAGCGGTAGCAGCTTCGTCGCTCCTCGCCGCATCGCCACGATCTGCGAGCGCTGGCAACGCAGGAGCCAGGGGGCACAAGGAATGGGAGGGCGGGGGTCTTGCCCCCCAGGAATCGAAGCGAAGGCGGGGGCCTCGCCCATCCTCCTGGAGGGTCTCGACGATCCCGTGTCATACTCTGACGTGTCCCAGGATCCGACTCCGGTAGAGACGGAGACGGGACGATGGCCGGTCTCTCCCCGGCTCCCGACTCCTTCATCTCCCCCGTCTCCCCTGTTTCTCGTCGACGCTGCCCGGCCGCTAACCAATCGTCAGCTTTGGCGGCTTGTCGTCGACGAGTTGACTCGGCAGATCGCCAATGCGCAAGATCGTTCCTGGCTGAGCCAGGCCGCTTTGATCGGCGAGAAGGACGACGTGCTGGTGATCGGCGCGCCCAGTCGCTTCACTCGAGATCTTCTGGAACGCCGCTTCGCCGAGCCAATCGCTCGGGCGATCGCTACCGCCCTCGGTACAGCACGGCCAATTGCCTTCGTGGTTAGTCACGAATGGCTGAGGCCGGCCGCGCGCGAGGGGTGATGGGAATCCCTCCGGGGACACGCCCCGGACAAGTTCCCGCCCTAGCTTGACGCGTTCGATCCCAACCTGGGATTCAAACGACGTCTTGCTTTGCAACGAGGCATGAGTCAGGTCCGCCTCTACGCAAGAACGACCTGGCGCACGTCAACGGGTTTGCCCGTGCGCTCGGCTTCGTAGATCGCTTGGATCACCGCCAGCGAGGGTAAGGCGTCCTCGCCTTTGATCACCGGGTCGCGCCGCTCCTGAATCGCACGCACCATGTCCTGGATCTGGAGGAAGTGACCGACGCTGGTCCCGCGGTCCGCACCGGGTATTGCCAGCTCGGCGGCGGCGGGCTCGCCCTGGGTGACCCCGTCGACCTCCCACTGGGTGATCTTGTAATCCTCGATGACGATCGTGCCCTTCTCCCCGTTCAGCTCGATCCGATCCGGCTGGCGTGGGTAGACCGAGGTCGTGCACTCGATGACGCCCAGTGCGCCGGATTCGTACTCGCACACCGCTATAGTCGTGTCGTCGGCTTCGATGTTATGGCGCAGGTGCTTGGCGTAGCCCTGCACCCGCTTGATCGGACCGGCGATCCAGGTCATCAGATCGACGCCGTGGACGCCCTGATTGATCAGCGCCGCTCCCCCCTCTTTGCTCCAGGTGCCCCGCCAGCCAGATTCGTCGTAGTACTCCTGGGTTCGCCAGGACTTGAAGAACATGTCCGCCACGACGAGCTTGCCCAGCTCGCCGTTGTGCACGGCGGCGTGGGCGCGCCGCGTGCCGAAGACAAAACGACGGTTGAAAATCGTGGCGAGCTTGACGCCGTTCTGTCGGCAGGTGGCGATCAGCTTGAGCGCACGGTCGATGTTCAGCTCGATTGGCTTCTCGACGATGACGTGCTTGCCGGCCTCGGCGGCAGCGGTCGCTACCTCGAGGTGGAGCGCCGTGGGCAGGCAAATGTTGACGACCTGGACGTCCGGGCGCTGCATCACCGCGCGGTAGTCAGTCAGCCACTCCGCGCCGTATTTCTCGGCGAGGGGCTTACCGCGATCCTCGCGCAGATCGCAGATCACCTTGAGCTCGGCCCCTTCGGCCTGAGTGATAAAGCGGGCGTGGGTTGGGCCGACCAGTCCGACCCCGATGACCGCGAAGCCAACTGTCTGGGGCATGATCTTTCCTCCTTCTTACGTGCTTACATGGTGCAGCCGCCAAGTCCGTGCGACGTGTCATGCTGAGCGCTAGCGAAGCATCTCCCGTGGCACACACCAGGTGATGCTTCGCGGAGTTTCCCCTTGAGCCAGGCGAAGGGCTCAGCATGACCATGCGTGGCACTTTAGGGTGGATGGACCAGTTAGCCTTTAATTCCACTCAGTGTAACACCCTGGACAAAGTAGCGCTGACCAACGAAGAACAAAATGATGCACGGAAGCGCCATCATCAGCGCCGCCGCCATCAACAGGTGAGTGAGGGGCTTGCCCCCGAGCGACCCCTGCTCCTGAAAGTAAGTGATCCCGACGGCCAGAGTGAAACGATCGGGGGAATTCAAGTAGATCACCGGCTGCAAGAACTCGTTCCAACGTGCTAGGAACGACAGGATGGCGGCGGTAGCAAGCGCTGGCTTCGACAACGGTCCGAGCACGGACCAGAGGATGCGCAGGGGACCGGCACCGTCGACCTTGGCCGCATCGTCGAAGTCACGGGGAAGGGTCAGGAAGAACTGACGCAGCAGAAAGATGAAGAAAGCGCCGCCTCCGAACCAGTGGGGAACGATCAAAGGGGCGAGGGTATTTAACCAGCCAAGGTACTTGAAGAGGAGGAAGGTTGGCACGAGGAGGACCTCGGCGGGCAGGATCAGCGTACCGAGGGTGATCAGGAAGAGCAGGTCACGACCGGGGAAGCGGAAGCGCGCGAATCCGTAGGCGACGAGCGTTGCCGTTCCTACCTGGCCGATGACTCCTAGCACCGCCACGACCAGCGTGTTCTCGACAAAGCGGGCGTACGGGACCACGCTCCAAACTTCGACGTAGTTCACCCACCGCGGAACCGGCGGAAGCCACTCTGGCGGAAAGATGTAGATTTCGTCTGCCGACTTCAGCGAGGTGATGATCGTCCAGTAGAAGGGGAGAATGAACACGAGGGCGAAGGCGACCAGGATGGCAAACAGAAGGACCATCCTGAATCGCCAGGTAGCAGCCGGCTGGTGTGCACGCGCGCGAAGGGTGATCTCACCAGTTGCGCTACTCATTGCGTTCACCTCCCTCATAGTAGACCCAATGCTGCGACCAGCGCACCTGGAGGTAGGTGAAAGCGAGGACGAGCACCAGGAAGATCCACGCCATCGCCGCGGCGTAGCCCATGTGGTAGAAGTTGAATCCTTGCTGGAAGAGGTAGTACACGTAGAACCAGGTCGCGTAGGCTGGGCCGCCGTTGGTCGCGACGTAGGCGATCGAAAAGACCTGGAAAGCTCCGATGATTCCGAGCACGACGTTGAAGAGCATCGTGGGCGAGAGCATCGGCAAGGTCACGTGCCAGAATTTACGCCAGTTACCCGCGCCGTCGATCGCGGCGGCGTCGTAGAGCTCGGCCGGCACACCCTGCAAACCGGCCAGGAAGATGATCATTGTCGTGCCGCCGACGCTGCCCCAGAAGGTGACCAGAACGAGCGAGGGCAGCGCAGTCGACGAGCTCCCGAGCCAGGCCGGTCCCTGGATGCCGATCAAGCGGAGAAGGTAGTTGAGGAGACCGACCTGGGGTTGGAAGATCCAGACCCAGAGGATCGCCGAGGCGACGACCGGGACCAGTGAAGGCATGAAGAAGACGGTTCGGAAGAGGCTTGTGCCCGGAACGCCGCGATTCAAGAGCAACGCCAGGCCCAGCGACCCGAGGATGACGGTCGGAACGACCAGGATAACGTAAGTGACCGTCCGATTGATCGCAATCGGGAAGAGCTGGTCCGCTGTGAAGGCGGTAACATAATTCTGGATGCCGACGAACCGCGGTGGACGGAGAACGTTGTAATCAGTGAAGCTCAGGTAGAGCGACGCGAGCACCGGTCCGACGATAAAGATCACCAAACCGGCGATCCAGGGAGAGACGAGCAAGAGTCCCTGGATCGCCTCCTGCCGACGTAGCGTGCCGGGCCGCGACTGCGCGACCACACGTACCTCCTCTGAGCTGAGTACTGCCATGATCTTCCCTCGCGAGCCGGTTAGATCGGCTCGTCGATAATCTGCTGGACCTTCTGGTTGACCTGGTTGATCACGCTCGTATCGAGCTTGTTTCCGTTGAGCCAGACCGGGTCCATCCCTTGGATGACCGCCTGCGCCGCCTCCTTACCATGGAAGTTCGCCGCGATGACGTAGGGCTCGGCTTCTTCGAAGACCGTCTTGAAGACGGTGAGGTAGGGATACTGCTTATCGAGGTTAGGATCACCGTACACGTCGGGGCGACCACCCGGCGTGACCCCCTTCTGCACGTGCAGTACGCCGCTAGCGTGGTCTGAGATCCAGACAGCCCACTGCCAGGCCACGTCGGGGTTCTTCGAGGCGGCGGTTACCTGGCAGGTATTCGCCTCGGCCATCGAGCCCCGCTTGCCGACCGGTCCCCTGGCGAGTGGGGCGAGACCCCAGTCGATCTTGGTTGCCTCGACGGTATTCGCGTCCCAAGTGCCGGAGTTGAACATCGCCAGCTTCCCAGCCGCGAAGACGGTCCCATAGCTCTGGTCAGCCGACCCTGTATCCGAGGTGGCGGGTAGACTGCACTTCCACTGGTAGAGGGTGTTCCAGACCCAGGTGATGCCCTGCATCGACTCGGGCGTAGTGAGTGTCACCTTCTTACCGTCCTGCGAATAAAGATCACCGCCGAAGGAGCGCAGCCAGATCAATAGCTCCACCGAGTCGCGGTGCAAGGTATGCAGACCGTAGATGCCGTTATGGGTGAGAGCCTTTGCGGCCTGGACCAGCTTATTGAGATCCCAGTCGGCGTTCGGCTCGGCGAGGCCGGCCTGCTTGAAAAGGGTCTTGTTGTAGTAAAGGCCGGCTCGTCCGGGACTCGCGCCATCGAGCATGGCGACCAGCTTACCACTGAGGTGGATCTGGTCGACGGCCGTCTTGTACCACTGGGACCAGTCCACCTTGTCCGCGTTGGCGTAGTCGGTGAGATCCCGGGCGATGCCCGATGAGAAGAACAGGTAGTGTTCCGCCCAGACGGTCGGAACGAAGTAAGCGTCGCCAACGGTGCCCGCCGCGGCCATGGTCTGGATCTTCTGGGACAGGACGTCGGAGGAGAATGGCTCGATCGCCGTCTTGACGTTGGGATGCTTCTGCTCAAAATCCTTGCCGCGCTGGGTCCAAACGTCCCCGTAGGGGCCAGTACGGATGTGTAAGCGGAGAGTGATCGATGCCGCGGATGCCTGACTGGCCTGCGATGAAGGCTGCGTTCCCTGACTAGCCGACGGCGAAGCAGCGGAAACGGTACTGCTGACCGATTTTGCCGCGGGACTGGACGTCGGCCCGGTCGCTGAAGGGCTGGAACACGCGGCGAGGAAGATCGCCCCCACGGCCGCGCCAAAAGTCTCGATCATCTTTCGACGGGAGACCTGTCTACCGGTTATTCTCATGTACGTCGCCTTTCGTCCTTCCATCTGACCTTGCTCGATATTCAAAGCACGTTGACGAACGAAAACGCTTGGTTGGCCAGAACCTCACCCCCTTCTGCCGTTGAAGAGAGACGCTTCCCCTGCCTCATGCCGCGTGGCTGCCTTTCCCATGGCCGCGCACAGCAATTGGCCGACGCGGTTGACGTTGGCGCGATGCAACCGCTCAGCCGTGTCAGCATCGCCGGCCCGCAGAGCCGCCAACAATTGCCGGCGACTTTCGCCAGTCTCTTCCGCGCGCTGCTTCAGAACGTCGGGGAAATTGCGATAGCGTGGGCTACGGTCACGCTGAAGATCGATGAGGGCGACGAGGTCGGGAGATCTGGAACAGTCGAAGAGAAGTTTATAGAAGGATAAATTGCATTCATCCCACGCGTTGAGGTCCGAAGCGGCGGCGAGCTGATCAAGCTGACGATCGAGCACTACGAGACGATCCAGGTCGGTTGGTGTCAGATTCATCGCGGCAAGCCTGACCGCCAACCCTTCGAGCACGCCGCGAATCATAAAGTGAACTTCGACCTTTTCGACGTTGAGCACTGCGACGATTGCACCGGCGTGCGGACGGTTGCTGATCAGCCCATCCGATTCCAGTCGACGCAGCGCTTCACGCACCGGGTTGGTGCTGACTCCCAAGCGCTGGGCAATCTCGTCGAGGTAAAGGCGCTCTCCCGGCAGAAGCGCTCCACTCACGATCATGTCGCGCAGATGCTGATAGACGAGCTCGGCTTTCGTCGCGTAAGGGAGAGCCCACGACGAGCGCTCCGCTAACGGCGCCGGATCGGACGGCAAGTTGGGGCGGGTCATCAGTGCGACCAAGCTCCCACATATGCAATGGATCTGATATGTGTGTGATCGATGGGACATGTGTACACACTGCTGCTTCCTTTGTCAAGCCCTCTTGGCAGTGGTTCCAGGGTCTGGTGGATGCGATCCTCGTGCAAGGTCACATCGCGGGGCTGGTGCAGGCCGTTTTCGATGCCCAGTAGTCCCGGACAAAGGGCCAGAGTATACCAAAGGTCGTGTAAGTCCTTGGTCAAGACGGTCTGTCGACTCAGGCTCGTCAGGCCGCGGACGACCTCGGACCGGACCGCGTGCTCTTCGGGACTGACTCCCCCTTCGATACCCAGGGAGGCTCCCACTAAGCGATGAGAAACGGAAGAGCCCAAGAAACCTTGCGGCCTCTTGGGCTCTTTCCCATCAAACCTGACGCTAAGAAATCTTTACCCCGACAGCCTTACGACTGCCGCCCCCCTGGAAGAGGTGCGAGGTGCGGGTTCAGCGACGATTTCAGTCTCTACCGCTTTCGCTTGTCACATCCGTCTGACATTCGTAGAATAGCAGAAGCCCTCAGTGAATGCAATAGGTTAGACATTAAGAATCCATAAGAGAGCGCTCCGGATCCGCATCGGATCAGACGCGGGCTGCCCGATGGGGAAAGGACCAGGTCGCTGTTGTCAAGCGTGCCGCGGTGCTCCCAGCCTACGCGTACACCGCCTGGCGCAGCCCCTTGATGTAGCCGATGGCGAAGAGACGGCCGATGGCCGAGTAGGAGGGGCGGTCGTTGCTGTCACCTTCCATGGTAGGAACGTGGTCGGGGCGGCAGACGCCGTCGAAGCCGATCTCGCGGTAGGCCCGCATGCACGCCAGCATGTCGGTCTTTCCGTCGTCGTGGAAAGTCTCGACGAACTTCTCCGGGGTTCCGCGCACATCACGGAAGTGGACGAAGAAGATCTTGCCCTGGCGGCCAAAGTGGCGAATCGCGCCGGGGAGGTCGTCCGTCATCAGGGTGAAGTTCCCCTGGCAGAGGGTGATGCCGTTGACCGGGCTGGGGACAAGGTCGAGCAGTCGCTGGTAATTCTCGAGGCTGCGCATGATCCGTCCCAGGCCGCGGATGGGGGAGAGCGGCGGATCGTCCGGATGCATCGCCAGCTTGACGTTGGCCTGCTCGGCCACGGGTACCACGGCCTTTAAGAAGTATTTCAGGTTCTCCCAGAGCTGATCCTCGGTCACCACACCGTACTCGGTGAGAGGCGCGTTGCGCATCAGGTCGTAGTCGAAGGCCGTGGCCAGGGCGCCACCACGAGCCGGGGCAGTGGTCGAGGTGCGCATCCAGTTGAACACTGGCATCCACTCGTAGCACCAGACCGGAATCCCCAGGGCGCCCATGTTGCGGATCAGGTCGCAAACGGTCTCGATCTCCTCGTCGCGTCCCGGCAATCCCAACTTGGCCCTGGTGAGCGGAGGCCGGCTCTCGAGCACGTCAAACGTGAAGCCGGCATCCTCGTAGGCGGTCTTCACCCGGAGAAGCGACATATAGCTCCAGGGCAGCTCCTCACGGCCGACGTTGAGGCCCCGGCTGAAGTCCATGGCGCCAACCACGTGGTCAACGCCGCACTGCTTGACCATTCTCCAGAGTGGCGAGGGCTGCGGTGGCAGGAACTCGGCAATCTGCATCACGTGCGATCTCCTTGAATCTCAATGCTTGAAACGGGTCTGCTGGCCGTGCCGGGCGAACAGGTGTGCCCCCGACGCGGGTACGGGGCAAGTCGAGTATAGCATAGAAGCGAGAGATCCCCCTTGCCCCCGCGGCGAGGGCTCTCCGAGCGCCGGCTCAACTGATCTTCCCTGCGTTCTCACCTGCTCCGTCGAGCTTATCCCCGGCATGCTGGCGGACGAATGCGCGGCCGCTGGTGAGCATCAAGTCCTGGATGTCAATCGTCACCGTCATATCGCCGCCGGCGCGCTTGCCGGCCTTGCGGGCGCGCTCGTCGATCTCGCGAGTGAGGCGCTGACGCTCCGGGTGATCGGGCTCGCCGGGGTGACCGAGCGAGGCGGCGAAGTCGTTTGGACCGCCAGCCAGCGCGGTCAGTCCCTTAACGGCAAGGATCGCGTCGAGGTTATCGTACGCTTTCTTCGACTCGATCTGGGCGGAGACGATCATGTTCGCGTTGGCCCAGCGCATATAGCCAAGCTTGCCGCCGAATTTTTCATTCAGATAAGCATCCTCATTGAATTCGGTGCCGCGCCAGCCGCCCCACGAGCGCCGACCGTCCGGCGGGAAGAGGCAGGCATCGACCAGTCGCTGGGCTTCCTCGCCGCTCTCGACGTGCGGCCCGAGGATGCCCTGGATGCCCCGATCCAGCCAGAGGTTGATCAGGTAGGCGTCGATGCTCGGCACCCGTGCCGTCACCGACATCCCGTAGCCGTTGGCGACTCGGCAAATCAGGTCGACCGACGCCGGGGTGAAGACGCCGTGCTCGCCGTCGAGGTTGATCGCATCGAAGCCGGCCCGCGCCGCTAACTCAACCAGCTCGGTCGAGGGGAACGGCAGCGCGAAGACGAGCGCTTTGAGCCCCTCCCGGTTCTTCCGGAGAATCGTGTTTTCGATCATCGCCAACTCCTTTTCGGCCGTTCGGACCGGTCGGTGCCGGCGCCGCGGCCGCGCTTGATTGTGGATCCTCGGGTTAGCTGGTTGCCGTGGCCATTATAGCGGAGATCGGACTGCGTGAGTGGAATAAGCTAACCCGAATTACTAATAGCTAGTCGGCAAGGGGACTGTAGCGCGGGGTCTTGCGCTCCGCTGGGGTGGGGACGGGAGGGGAATCTCTGCATAGAGGCAGCGCGACCGAGATTTGAAACAGGGACGGCGGCCCGCAAGGGGGGCCGCGCTACAGATCCTCCGAGCTAGTGCTCGGCGATCAACTGCGGCCATCATGCGAGCGCGATTCAGGCGACGAGGGTAGTACCGTGCAGCCATTTCCATCCCTGGCAGGCTTGAGCTGGACGCAGATCCGGGCGCTGGCGCGTGAGCTGGCGGCCTCGGCGCCGGCCGACGACGTGAGCCAAGTTGATTTTCCTGTCCGCACGGTCCTGGTCCCGGAAAGATCAAGGCTCGCGTGCCACGACGTCACCTCGGGGCGGAGACCTTTTCCGCCGAGTTCAGGATAGCACGCCCGCTCGATCTCTTCACAGCGAGCTTATTGCATGCGAGAATGGCTACTGGCAAGGTGACTGGCTAATTCGTCAGATGAGGTAAAGGCAAACCGATGGTGACCGACGTCGCCATCCGACGTCTCCACGCCCAGCGGCTCATCGGCGAGCCCTTCGCCTCGGCGATCGACGCGGTCTCCTGGCTGGGCGCGGTGCAGGCCCAGGATTATGCCGGCGCCAAGTGGGGACTGGGCCAGCGCACACGCGACGTCAGCGACACGGCGCTTGACCGACTTTTCGACGCGGGCGCCATCCTGCGCACCCACGTCATGCGGCCGACCTGGCACTTCGTGCTCCCGGACGACGTCCGGTGGCTGCTCGATCTGACCGCCCCCCGCGTCAAGGTTTCGCTGGCCCACTACGACCGCCGGCTCGAGATCGATCTGCCCCTCCTGCGGCGTAGCCACGCCGTCCTGGAGGGGGCGCTACGGGATGACTCCTACCGGACGCGCGGCGAGCTCGCCGGGGAGCTCGCGCGGGCCGGGATTCCCGCCGTTGGTCAGCGGCTGGGGCATCTCTTGATGCACGCTGAGCTGGACGCGATCGTCGTCAGCGGCCCGCGCCGCGGCAAGCAGTTCACCTACGCCCTGCTCGCCGAGCGGGCGCCGCGAGCGCGCCGTCTCGACCGTGACGAGGCGCTCGCCGAGCTGACCCTTCGCTACTTCGCCGGACACGGGCCGGCCCAGGTGCAGGACTTCGCGTGGTGGTCTGGCCTCGGGGCGGCCGACGTGAGGCGCGGCCTGGCGCTGGTCGGGTCGGCGCTCGCGCAGGAGGTGATCGACGGCAAGCCGTACTGGAGCTTGCCCAACGCGCCCCCGGCGGGAGTGTCGGCGCCGATTGTCCACCTTCTCCCGAACTACGACGAGTTCCTGATCGCCTACCGCGACCGCTCCGCCTCGCTCGACCCGGCCCGCGGGTTTGACCTGGCCCCCTTTCCCTACGGCAGCATCCTTAGCCATGTCGTGATCCTGAACGGGCAGGTGTGGGGCGGCTGGAAGCGACGCCTCCAGGGCCGGCAGGTTGTTGTCGAGCTGGGACCGCTCGACGTCCTCGATGCGGCCGAAAAGGCCGCCCTTCGGCAGGCCGTGGAGCGTCTCGCCCGCTTCCTCGGCGTGCCGGCGATCGAAACTCTTTGCTTGTCTTGACAATGTTGATCAAGGCACGGACGAAGGGTGCACCACTGGGTTAGTCGTAGCTGGGCGGGGCTCGACGTTCTGGAGGCGGACCTGACCGCGGGCGAGCAGGGCGCCGTCGGAGTCGCGGCGGATCTCCACCTGCCAGAGTTGCTGGGTGCGCCCCTGGTAGATCGGTGCAGCGGTCACCTGAGCCCGCCCGGCCGCCGCCGAGCGGAGAAAGTCGGTCGTGTTGTTGACCCCGACCGCGATCTGACCGCGATCGGCGACTGCCACCGAGGCGCCAACGCTGGCGGCCGACTCGATGGCAGTGGTGTAGACGCCGCCGTGCACCATGCCCCACGGCGTATGGTGCTCCGGCCCCAGGTCCAGGTATCCCACCACCCGCTCCGGGCCCACCTCGGTGAGCTGGAGTCCGGACGCCCGCATGAAGGCGCTCGCCTGGCTGAGGTCGGGCAACGCGTTGAGCGCTTTCCCCTCGTGCATCCTTTCGTTCCTCTGTTCCCTCCGACGGGCTTGCAGTCAGTGCCTCTGACTGCCGATCGTTATAATCGTTATAACTGTACCGTTTTGGTGGAACGATGGCAAGGGGCAGGCCCTCGTGCTTGCCCGCTGAACGAGCAGATGCTTACTCGGTCTCCCGAAGGTACTGCCGAGTGAGGCGACCGAGGTGGTTCGCCGGTGGGAGACGTTTGATACCCTGCGCTCGCTCGCGGCGATTGCCGCCTTCGCCTGCCAGGTGGGTGCTACCGTGCGTGGCCAGTTGCTCACCTAGCCCTCACAGCGGAGGAGATTGGCTTCAACCCGTGGAGGTACGTATACATCGCTTTGAGCTCGTCATTCGAA
>JAJPKB010000364.1 GCA_021323915.1 Chloroflexota bacterium
CGTCCATCAGGGCGAGGGTGCAGTCTTGAAGTCGCGGGAACGTCAGGATGTCTCGAATCAGCTTGCGGGTGAAGCCAAAGCTGCCCGCGCCGATGAATGCGATTCTGATCACGCCTACTCCTTCTCCGGACATTCGGATACCGTCACCGTGAAGGGCGTGGACCGAGAGGCGAGAATGGAGAATCCAGAATTGAGACGCTCGTCAGCGGCGAGTCGTTCGCGGTTCCCGTTCTCGCTTCTGGATGCTAGATTCTCGATTCCGTCGTTCTCTTCGCGGTGATCGTGCCCTCGATGCCCCTATGATACACTGTCCACCACCTGAGACGGACTGGGAGCGGACGATGGGCGAATCAGGCAACCGGGGCATCGACGTCGCGCGGGCGAGCGAAGCGTCGCTCGATCCGGAGGGCTTGCGACGGGCGTTCGGACTTCTCGAAAGCTGGATCGACGAGGGCGTGCTGCCGGGCGCGGCGGCGCTCGTTGCCCGTGGCGGACGGATCGCCGGCGAGGCATATCTCGGCGTGGCGAACCGCGCGAAGGAGCAACCGGTCACCTCCGATACGATCTGGTCGCTCGCTTCGGTCACCAAGCCGTTCACCGCGACGGCGGTGATGATTCTCGTCGAGCGGGGCGTGATCTCGCTCGACGACCCGCTCTACCGACTGGTGCCGGCGTTTCTCCGAGCGCCGACGACCGCGTTCGACCGGCGGCTCGTCACCGTGCGCCACCTGCTGGCGCACTGCTCCGGCCTCCCCGGCTTCTCGCCAGACAACACCGCGCTGCGCCAGGAGCACCGTCCCCTGGAGGACTTCGTCCGCTCGTTCGGTAGCCAGCCGCTCTTCTTCACGCCGGGCGCCTTTCATCTCTACAGCAACCCCGGCATCCTCATGGCGGCCGAGGTGGTCGGCCGCGCGGTCGCCGGCGCGCTCGGCGTCGAGACCGACGAGCCGCTGGTCGGACGCTACCACCCCTTCGTCGACGAGGAGATCCTGGCGCCGCTCGGCATGACCTTGAGCGCGCTACGCCCGCCGGCCGCCTGGGACAACCGCATCGCCTGGGTCGAGCGAACCGGCCAGGAGGGGCTGGACTGGGAGGGGGCCAACTCGACGTACTACCGCTCGCTTGGCATTCCCTGGGGCGGCATGTTCAGTCGGCCGCGCGACCTCGTCCGATTCGTGGACCTCTTTCTGCCGCGGGCCGGCGGTCGGCAACGCATCGGCCTCGATCCGGAGAGCGCGATCGACGCGCCCCGGATCGTCAGCCCGGCCACCGCCCACGAGATGATCTCGATCCAGCACGCTCCACCGGATGCTCCGGCGCACCTGGCGTCCGATCTGCGCGACGCCGCGGCCCGCACGCCGCCGTCCGCGGCCGTCGAGTGGGGAATCGGCTGGGAGGTGAAGGGCACGAAGCGGCCGCACCCGTCCGGGGAGCTAACCTCGTCGGCGACCTACATTCACCGCGGCGCGACTGGCACGATGGTCTGGGCCGACCCGCGCGTCGACGTGGCCTGCGTGCTGCTGACCAACCGCACCCTCGTCAGCGGCTGGACGACCGAGCGCCCGCGCCAGGCGATGTTCAGCAACGCGGTGATGGCGGCGGTCCGGTGACGTCCCGCGCTTACGTTTCGACGCGACGGAGGAGTATCCTGACGATGGAACGCCACGATTCGACCACGTCTTTTCGGCAGGCGAGCGACCGGCTCGAGGCGCTCTGGCGGCCGGAGATCGCGCGGCTGCGCATTCCGAGCATCGGACGATCCGAGGCCGAGCTCCTGGCGACGCTCGCCGCGGCAAACGGCGCGCGCCGCGCGCTCGAGCTCGGAACGGCGATCGGCTACTCGTCGGCTTACCTCGCGACCGGCATGGGACCGGCCGGACGGGTCACCGCGGTGGACCTGAATCCCGAGCGCGCGGCGGTCGCTCGGAGCCTCTGGACGCGGGCCGAGCTGGGCGAACAGATCACCCTCCACGAGGGCGACGCGCTGGCCCTGGTGTCGGCGATGGGAACCGGCTACGACCTGGTATTCGTCGATCTGCTCTGGGAAATTCGCGAGAACGCGCTGGGTCGCCAGCTCGCGCGCGCCGTCGCGGACGCGCTTCGCCCCGGCGGCACGCTCGTCGCGGACAACTGCGGTCAGGACGTCCCGGCCGCGCGTGGGCTGATGGACGAGGTCGCGAATGGCCCGTTTCGGAGCGAAACGCTCCTGCCCCTGGGCGACGGGGTGTTCGTGGCGGTGAAGGAGTAGGAGGCAGAAGTGGAACAGCGACCTCTCGGGCAGACCGGTCTGCGGGTCTCGGCGCTCGGCTTCGGCTGCGGGAGCGTCGGCGGAATCTTCGTGCGCGGCGTGCCGGACGAGCAGCGCAAGGCGTTCGACGAGGCGGTCGCCGCCGGCATCACCTACTTCGATACCGCGCCGGGCTACGGCGATGGGCGATCCGAGGAGAACCTGGGTCGGGTCCTGGCGGAAACCGGGGCGCCGGTCGTCGTGGGGACCAAGGTGCGCCTTCCGCCGGCAGACGCCGCCGATGCCGCGGGCGCGGTGCGCCGCTCGCTGGAGACCAGCCTGCGGCGCCTCCGCCGCGAGCGGATCGATCTGCTCCAGCTGCACAACCGGGTGACCGAGCGGCGCGACGCCGGCGCGGGCGCCCTCTCGGTCGAGGACGTCCTCGGACCGGTTGCCGACGCGCTGCGGGCGGTGAAGGCGGCCGGCCTGGTCGAGCACATCGGTTTCACCGGTCTCGGCGACACCGCCGCGGTCCACCGGGTCATCGCGGCGGGCGCGTTCGAGACGGTCCAGACCTACTTCAACGCGCTGAATCCGAGCGCCGGCTGGGCGGGACGAAACGGCGGATCGGCGCAGGACTTCGCCGGCCTGATCGACCGCGCGGCGAGCGCCCGAACCGGCGTGATCGTGATCCGCCCGCTCGCGGCCGGCGCGCTCGGCGGTCAGGAGCAGCGGCATCCGGTGGCCGGCGACCCGGGCACGTCGCTCGACTCGGGTGGCGATTACGCCACGGCGCGTGACCGGGCGCGGGCGGTCGAGGAGCTGGCGCGGGCGCTCGACCTCGAAAGCCCGGCCGAGCTGGCGGTGCGCTTCGCGCTGGCCAAGGCCGGCGTGTCGACGGTTCTCGTCGGGCTTTCGGATCGGGTGCAGCTGCAGGCGGCGCTGCGCTGGGCCGAGCGCGGCCCGCTGGACAACGAAGCCATCGAAAGAGTTCTCGCCCTTCCACGCTAGCGCAAAGGAGGCGCCGGTGGCCAATCCCAGCCACGTCATCGTCGTGATGTTCGAGAATCGGTCGTTCGATCACCTGCTTGGTTTCGCGCCGGGAATCGGCGATCTGACCGGCGACGAGCTCAACCTGCTCGATCCGACCGATCCCGCCTCCGAGCGGGTCGTCGTCAGCAACACCGCCGGACCGATCACGACGATCGATCCCGGTCACAGCTTCGTGGATACGAATACCCAGCTCTTCGGTGGCCAGCCGCCGACCGATCCCGCGCCGATGAGCGGCTTCGTCGCCGATTACCTCAAGGATGCCGGCGGCAGCGTCGAGGTGGCGAAGACGATCATGGAGTGCCACGCGCCCGAATCGGTGCCGGTGCTGTCGACGCTCGCCGCCCGCTACTGCGCCTGCACCCGGTGGTTCTCGTCGGTTCCCGGTCCGACCTGGCCGAACCGCTTCTACGTTCACGCCGCCACCTCGGCCGGACTGGTGGTCGACAACCATCCCGATCCGGCGATCGCGACGATTCAGGGCCGGCTCGCGGCGAAGGATCGGACCTGGCGGGTGTACGCCGGCGACATTCCCCAGTGCCTGGCCGTCGAAGATCTCTTCAAACGCTTCGTCGAGGACCTGCTCGATCCGTTCGGATACCATCACTTTCACACGCTCGCGCGGCTTTTCGACGATCTGAAAGGAGGCACCCTCCCGAGCTACGCCTTCGTCGAGCCGCACTACTTCGAGACGTCGGCCGGCCACGCGACCGACGAGCACCCGCCCCACGACATTCGGTACGGCGAGGCGCTGCTCAGCGCGATCGCGACGAGTCTCGCCCGGAGCGATTACTGGGCGGATAGCCTGCTGGTCGTGCTCTACGACGAGCACGGCGGCTTTTATGACAAGCTATCGCCGCCGACCGGCGCTCCCAATCCCGATGGGCGGAATTCGGAAGATCCGCCGTTCGATTTCACCCGGCTGGGGGTGCGGGTTCCGGCCGTCCTGGTCTCGCCCTTCGTCGAGCCCGGCACCGTCGACCCGACGGTCTACGACCACGCGTCGATTCCGGCGAGCCTTAATCGGATCTTCGGCCTCGGCGCGGACAGCTTCCTCACCCGGCGGGACGTGGCCGCGAACACTTTCGAGCGGAACTTCGTTCGCGCGAGCCCCCGGCCGGCCGAGGAACTGGTCGCCGCCAGCGCGCTGGCCGGCCCCAAACTCGAGGACGTCGCCGCGCTGGACCTGAGCCCGCGCCGGGCGATCGAGCTGGTGCTGCACGAGATGCGAACGCCCCCGAGCCCGCTTTCCTCGCACCAGCAGACGCTGCTCGCGATGGCGCGCTCGGCCCTGCCGCGCTTCCCGTGACTCACCAGGCCGGCGCGCCACCGCGGTCACTCGCAGCAGGCCGACGCCGCTGATCAGGATCATCGGAACGTAGTCGGCGACGTTGATCACCTCGCCGAGCACCGCGCTGCCGACGGCGCCGCCCAGGCAGAGGAAGAACGCGAACCGCGCGACCGAGGTTCCGCGAAATCCGGGCACCAGCTCGGTGTCGCGGATCCGCAGGTTCGAGTGAAACAGGGCGAAGCCGGCGCCCAAGCCGAGCAGCGAAGCCAGGTCGCCGAACCACCAGGGCAGCGGAAGTAGCGCCGGGTAGCTGATCGAGAGGAGCAGCCCGCCGACCAGGATCAGGTTCGCTTCGCCGAGTCGCTTGAGGGCGCGGCTCGCGAACCGGCTGGTCAGCACGGTGCCCGTCCCGTAGGAGGCGA
>JAJPKB010000014.1 GCA_021323915.1 Chloroflexota bacterium
AGGGCGTGGATCTGGGCGAGGATCTCGTCGTCGGCGACCGGCCGGGCGAGCCAGACGTCGCCGCCGGCCTCCAGCGCCGGGATATGTTCAGACGGAGCATCGGCCTGGCCAAGCAGCAGGAGGAGCACGCTGCTTTCCCGGCGCAAGGTCCGACAAAGCTCCACCAGGCACTGACCGGGGAGAAGAGTGGCGTCGAGCAGCACGAGGTGGATCCGCTCGCCGAGAACGCGGGCGGGGAGATCCTGGACCGCCTCGGCGACCGCGACGTGGTGACCGTCTGCCCGCAGCCGCGCCACGAGATCCCATCCCGCGTCGTGCTGGGAATCGACGATCAGCAAGCGCACCAACTCATCTCCTGAGCATTGATACCGGAGATTAGCGCCCTTTCAGGATATAGAACAGATGTACTTGTCATGATACGCCTTCTCGGCCGGTTGGTGGTAGCTTTTTCGGGATTCCCCGGAAACTCGCCATGAAGATGCTCCACCGGCGCGATCAGAAGGAAGTAACCCGGTGGGCTCCCCGGCCGTTCATGGGGTAGAGTTCCATGAAGAGATATCCTCCGCGCAATAGGCTCCTTCCGATGACAAGGGGGGCTGAGCAAAGGCGATCCCGGATGCGTTATCCGTAAGCCAGAAGGACCGTCGCGGTGCGCTATCAGAGATTTCCGCGGAACGAAAGGACCGGGGGAATGAATCATCTTCGGCGGTTCAGTACGACACTCGTTGGGCTCGCGATCGCGCTCGCCTGCGCGACAGGCGTCACCCATGCCGACACCGGGAGCTGGGCGCCAGTGGCTCCCCTGCCCACGCCCCGCGCCGAGCTGGCCGCGGTCACCGGCCCCGACGGTCGAATCTACGCCATCGGCGCGAGCAGCACCATGGTGAGTTTCAGTTATGCGAACGAGGCATATACGCCAAACTGTCGATTCGTGCTTGGGTTTGGCACGTTACACGCGCTCATTTCGGACTCAGTGGGCAGTTGCCAGGAAAACGAACAGCACAATGCCGTCGATGGTGATGCTCTTCAGCTTACAACGCATGGCTTGCTTGTCTGGCGCAAGGCAGACAATTTTACGGCATTTACCGATGGCTACCATAGCTGGGTAAACGGACCTTATGGCCTCCAAGAGAGGCTTAATTCGCAACGCTTTTGGTAGGAGTCCAACCCCACCGGGCTGCCCACGGTCCGGTAGTCGTGCGAGACAGCGGGGGGAATCAATGGAAAAAAGGGAGGGGCAGATGACAAATGCCCGAAGAACTGTACGATCATCCTGCCCCTCGCTGAGAGATGACGCGGCGCGAGCTTTTACAGCTTACGGATTCAGGGCGCAGATAAAGTTGCTGAACCAGTTACGGATCGTTCCAGCGGCGGTAACCGCGACCCAGTCCGCAGAGGACGGATCCGCCGAGGAAAGAAGCCAGACAGATGCTCCACCGGCGCGTGCCTGATTTCGTACGAAGTCGTTGCAATTGCCCCATGAGTTGATCGGACGCGCCGGTGGGGCGCAGGGCGGCGTCGTGGAATCGAGGCTCGCGAGGGTGCTTTCGTGCCGAGAGGACTTTGCTATAATGCCGCCGATGGGGAGCTCTGGAGACAGCGAATGGTTCATGTACTCAGGTTTCTCGGCGCCTCTCGGCAGGCGGTGATCGTTTTCGCGGTGCTCTTCGCGCTTGGCCCCCTGGGATCCGGTACCGTCGCCCACGCGGATGGCGGCGCGGTCGATGCCCGGATCGAACGCGTCTGGCCGCACGATCGCCAAGGCAATTACGCCAGCGTGGCCGCGGCTCCCCAGGTCAACGTGGAGGTCTACCTGTTCCAATGGGGCACCCTGAACCCGGTGTCATGCACCTTCGCAAATCCGGTGACTTTGCGCTGGGCCCAGAACTGGACGTCCCACGTCGGCTTGCCAACGGTGGGGAGCCCACGCGGAGGTGGAGGACTACTTCCGGCCTACGATGATTATCTCCAGAACCCCGATGGCACGAAGCTAAATGGGGTCCTGGGGCAGGAAGTCACCCGCACCGTGAATGGGGTGACCTTCCCGACCTGGGTCTTTAACGACGTCCCGGTTGAGCCGGCAGTCCAGGTCGGCGGCACGGTGACGACGTACTTCCTAACCGAGGTCGGCGGCGTGGACTACCGGACCAGCGTCTGGGCGCACGGTGTGGATCAACGCACCCTTGTCCCTCAGCCGGTCATCCCTGAGGGCGTCGCCAGCGCGACACCGTCGGCAATCGACTCCTTCATCTCCATCGTCTGGCCGCACGATCGCCAGGGTCGGCCAGCCTCGGTGACGTCGGCTCCCCTGGCGAACGTGGCGGTTGACCTGGCGGTGCACCCCTCCGACATGGAACACTCGCGCTGGACCTCTGTTAGCCTGGGTGTCGGCCGGACGGTCCAGCTTTACCAGTCGCTCGACAATGGTTTCCTCGAGCCAGTCCCGATTCAGCCGAAAGTCATCGACGAGAGCCAGACCTGGGGACCGGTTCCGGGGATCTGGCCGCGTTACGAGTTCGACGACGTGGACGTGTCCGCCGCGCAGGACCCGGCGAATACGTATTACTTCGCCGCCTACGTCAATGGGATCACCACCCACCCGACGATCTGGGCGCACGGCGCCACCGCGCAGACCAACTTTCCGCGACCGGATCTCCCTGTGGCGAATGGCGCCGGCTGTTAAAGGATGGCGTCTGTCGATAGACCTGTTAAGGAATCAGATCTTTACCGTGGGTGCCTCCATGAGCCGTTTATGGAAAGGATCTCGCCGCGTTGTATGCGTCAAGGTAT
>JAJPKB010000372.1 GCA_021323915.1 Chloroflexota bacterium
GTCCTATTCCATCGCCTGCGCGTCGATCATCGCCAAGGTCACCCGCGATCGCTTGATGAAGAAGTTGGCGGTCCGATTTCCGGCGTACGGGTGGGACCACAACGCGGGATACGGAACCCGCGAGCACCTCGTGGCGCTCGAACGGTGCGGACCCACGCCCTACCATCGACGCGGCTTCGCGCCGGTTCGGGTATTGATCGAAGCAGGCGCTTGAGGGGACGATGAACGATCGCTCCCACCGAAGCGCCCACCCTCGAGGCCGAGAAGCCGAGGAATTTGCCGCCGTCTACCTCCGCGCGCACGGCTACCGAATTCGCGAGACCAACGTGCGCTTTCGCGGCGGCGAGATCGACATCGTTGCCGAGGACGGCGCCACCCTCGCGTTCGTCGAGGTCCGGGCCAGGCGCCCGAGCGTGTACGGAGGACCGGAGGAGTCGATCGGCACCTTGAAGCAGCAGCGGATGCATCGAGCCGCCGAAGAATACCTGGCGCGCCACCATGCCGACGCGGACCGTCCGAGTCGGATCGACGTGGTGGCGATTGAGCTGGATCGCGACGGACGGCCCGCGAGCGTGGACTTAATCAGGAACGCGCTGGAGTAGGCGTGGCGATGGCGGGCAGCCCAAGTCCGGCGGCTTCCCGGGCGATCCTGGCCTCTTCGTCTACCGAGGCCGTCCGAAGCGGGAGCCGGACCCGAGCCGAGCCGACGACCCCCAACGATTTGAGCAGCGCCTTCATGCCCGAGAAGTTCGAAGCGGTGGGCGAGCCTTTGGCGATGTTGACGACTTTCTGAACGTCGAGGACATGGGCGGAGTGCTGGTCGGCGGTCGCCCAGTCGCCACGCCGGGCTGCCTCGTAAACTGCCACGCAGTCGGCAGCGCACACGTTCGAGATGCCAGGAATCGCGCCGTGCGCGCCGGCGATGACGCCCGAATCGATCAAGATGCGCGTTCCGAGGAATCCACGAAAGTTCACGCCACTACCGCGAATGCCAATCATGACCTGACGGAACCAGTCGAGGTCGTTCTGGCTATCCTTGATCCCGACGACGGTCCCCTCCCGCGCCAGGGTGAGCACCGTTGACACGTCCAGCTTTACCTTGACGTTTTGCGGAATGTTGTAAACCAGAAGGGGAAGGTCGACCGCGCGGCGAACGGCACGATAGTGTTCCAGCAGCTCGTCCTGGCTATTGACGTAATAATAGGGTGGCGTGAGAGCGATGGCGTCCACGCCTGCCCGGAGAGCGGCTTCGCCGTTAGCGATGGCCAGACGGGTGCCGGCATCGCCGATGCCGGCGATGACCGGGACCCGCCCACGAACCGCTGCCACGACGGTGTGAAGAATCTCCTCTCGCTCCTGACGGTCGAAGCAGGGGAATTCGCCGGTGGTGCCGGTGGCCCAGATGCCGTGTACCCCCCGATCGATAAGGTAGTTCACCAGGCGGCCCACCGACTGATGATCGACGTCCTCGTCGTCGGTGAGCGGGGTGAGAATCGGCGTGAAAATGCCGTGCAGTCGATCCAGATCGAGCATTGTCGTCCTACCTTCGCGGATATCGTGCGAGCTGGCGTCGCATGCCAGTGTAGGGAGCGTGGCGAGCCCTGTCAATCGAGCGAAATTCCAGTAGAATGTCATGTTATCAAGGAGGATCACGATCGATGATCCGAGAAACGTTACAGAAGATTGCCGAGGCCGCGGGCACCCCGCGGGCGGTGGAAGTCGCGCGCCTGGCCGGGCTTGGGCCTGCTGATCTCGCCGAGTTTCCGACTCTCTGGCGCGGACTGGCCCAGGAAAGACGCCTGGCGGTCCTGCAGCTTGCAATTCAGCTCGCGGAGAACGACGTCGAGCTTGATTTCAGCGACGTGTTCAAGCTTTGCCTGACTGATCCAAGCGAGGAAGTCAGGGCTGCCGCTATCGAGGGGCTGTGGGAGGACGAGGAGTTTCGAACGGCCGATCGGCTGGCCAGGATGCTTCGGAATGACCCGTCCGAAACGGTGCGAGTCGCTGCCGCGCTCGGTCTATCTCGATTCGCCGCCCTGGCGGAGGTCGGGCGTTTGTACAAGCCTTCAGCCGATCGGGTGAAGGCATCGCTAATCGCCGCGGCGACGGATCACGCCGAGGTGCCTGGCGTTCGGCGCCGCGCGATCGAGGCGCTCGGAGCGATCGACGATCCGATCGTTGCCGAATTGATTGCCCGCGCCTATGCCGACGCCGACCCGAAGATGCGCGCGAGCGCCGTCTACGCCATGGGGCGAACCTGCGACGAACGCTGGCTCGAGACGGTCCTGCGGGAAATGGAGAGCGAGAATCCCGAGATGCGGTACGAAGCGGCCCGCGCGGCCGGCGAGATCGAGAGCAATCGAGCCCTCGTGCCGTTGATCAACCTGTTGGACGACGAAGATCTCGAGGTCCGGCTCGCCGCGATCGGGGCGATCGGCGAGATCGGCGGAGACGTCGCCCGAAAGACGCTCCAGCGCTGCGCTCAGAGCGAAAACGCGGCGGTCCGCGCCGCGGCGCTGGAGGGACTGAATGAGGTGAATCTGAACGCAGATCCGCTCAGCATCTCCCCGTTCCTGAAAGACTCGACGAGGACGATTTGAGCGTGGGAGACAACCGCGATTTCCGCGCGCTGCCGAGCGTCGATCGTCTCCTCCAGAGTCTGAAGCTCGCGGAGGGTGAGTGGCCTCGGCTGCTGCTGGTCGAAGCGGCTCGCCGATCCCTCGCGGCCGCGCGCGATGAGATCGAGCGGGGACAGCCGCCTCCGGATGCGGTCGCCCTGGCCGACGAGGTGCTCGGCATGCTGCGGCAGTGGTCGACGCCGAGTCTCCGGCCGGTGATCAACGCGACCGGCGTCATCCTGCACACCAATCTCGGACGCGCTCCGCTGTCGCCCGCGGCAGGCCAGGCGATGCTGCGAGCCGCGACGTCGTACTCGAATCTCGAGCTCGATCTCGAATCGGGCGAGCGGGGATCGCGCCACGATCACCTGCGCCCCCTGATTCAAGAAGTAACCGGCGCCGAGGATGGAATTGCCGTCAACAATAACGCCGGCGCGGTCCTCCTGGCGTTGAGCGCACTCGCGGTCGGGCAAGAAGTGATCGTCTCGAGAGGCCAAGCGGTCGAGATCGGCGGCGGGTTCCGCATTCCGGACGTCATGCGGCAGAGCGGAGCCCAGCTCGTCGAAGTCGGGACGACAAACCGTACCTATCTGACCGACTACGAGGCGGCGATCACGCCGCGCACCGCGGCCCTCCTTCGGGTGCACCCATCGAACTTTCGTCTCGATGGCTTCGTTCACAGTGTCGAGGTGCGCGACCTCGTCGAGCTGGCGAATCGAGCTGGTATCTCGGTGATCGACGACGTCGGAAGCGGAGCGCTGCTCGATCCCGCTCGGTTCGGGCTACGCGACGAGCCGTTGGTGCAGGACAGCGTGCGGGCCGGCGTGTCCGCGGTCTGCTTCAGCGGCGACAAGCTGCTTGGAGGCCCTCAGGCGGGTTTGATCGTGGGCAAGCGCGACGCCATCGAGCGCATTCGGCGCCATCCGCTGGCTCGCGCCCTGCGCATCGACAAGGCCTCGCTGGCCGGCCTCGAAGCCACCCTTCGCCTCTACCAGCGAGGCGAGGCGACGACCCAGGTGCCGATTTGGAAGGCAATCGCCCGCTCCGCCGACGAGCTCGAGCGCCGCGCCCGGGACGTCGCGCGGTCGCTCGGCTCGTCGCGGGCCTCGGCGCTCGCGACCCGTGCGACCGTCGGGGGCGGATCTCTACCGGGCGAAACGCTCGCATCCTGGGCGGTGGCCGTCGGCGTGGCCGCCGATGGCTCCGGCATATCGGTGGCTGCGCTCGCCAGACGCCTTCGCGGACTCGATCGACCGGTGATCGGGCGGATCGAGCAGGATCGCCTCGTCCTGGATCTGCGCACCGTCGAACCCGAGGACGATCCGACCCTCCTGGCCGCGCTGCGAGCCATCCTGGCCTGAGCGGCTCCGCCTGCCGACCGAACGTCCGACGGAGGCAGTAGAACAAGCCACTCTTTTGGTGTATGATGGCGACCGAATGCAAAGCGCGCGGCGCCGTCGGAGACGTGGCCTCTCTCGTCCGGGGCGCCGGGGCATCAGGAGCGCAGGCCAATGTCCGTCGGTCGATTAATCGCGGTTTTCCGCCTGGTCATCAAGCGAAGCCTCAACAACTTTCGGCTTCTTCTCGCGGCCTTCATGGGCCTGATCATCGCGGTATCGCTCGTCGCCTCGGTCCCACTGTACACACACGGGACGCTGGAGCGTCTCCTCCACGATCGACTCGCGACCTCCGACAAGCGTCCAGCCGGGACGGTGTGGCTACGCCACCTCGAAGAGGGCGACCGACGAGCCACGATCGATCAATACAAGGCGCTCGACTCCTACGTCACGGATAACATCCAATGGATCGTTTCGCTGCCGCTCCAGAAGTACGTTCAGTACGTGGCCGGAGACGTCTACGTGTTCTGGCCGGCCCAGGATCGAGGGTTCATACCCCAGGCCCAGCGGCGCTACGGCTACGTTGCCTGGCAAAGCGATCTCATGAAGCACGTCAAGATCGTGCAGGGGACCGGTTTGAGCGACGCACCAACGCCCGCCGGGCAGGATATTCCGGTCGTGATCAATCAGGCGACCGCGGACGAGCTGCACATGGCGGTCGGCGAGCGTTACATCTACAGCGACGTCGAGCAGTACAATCCCAAGGGCGTCACGCTAAAGATCGTCGGACTGTGGCAGCCGATCGACCCGAACGACAGTTACTGGCTCTACGATCCGTTTCTTTTCAACAACGTTCTCTTTAGCAACAAGGCCGATCTTTTCAATCGCGTGTTCGTCCAGCTACCGAACGCGCCCCACGAGTTCTCCTGGTACGCGATCTTCGACTCGACGGCGATCCACACCGTCAACGAGAGCCGCGTCCTGTCCGGGCTGCAATTCCTGAACACCCGGGCGAACATTATGATGCCGGCGGTCACCGAGTATCCGAATCTGATGAACACGCTGGCCGAGTTCCAGACCCGCGCGTTCCTCCTCAATCTGCTTCTGTTCGTTCTGAGCGTTCCGATGATCGCGGTGGTCCTGTACTACATCGCGACGAGCATCGGCATGATCATCGATCGTCAGCGAAATGAGATCGCGCTCCTGAAGAGTCGAGGCGCATCCACGATTCAAGTAATCGGCATCTACACCACCGAAGGCGTGCTCATGGGGGTGATCGCGCTGATTATCGGGCCGCTGATTGGCATGGGCGTCGCCGAGCTGATCGGCGACTCGTACGGATTTCTGTTGTTCGCCCAGCGCCCGGCGCTTCCGCTTTGGCTTGATCCCCAGACGCTGCAGTACGCCGCCGGCGCGGTCGTCTTGTCGATCCTCGCGAGCCTGATGCCGGCGATCGGGGCCGCGCGCCATACCATCGTCAGCTATAAGCAGGAGATCGCCCGATCGTCCTCCGCTCCGCTCTGGCAGCGTTTTTTCATCGATATCCTTCTCCTCGCGGTCGCGGGCTACGGGTACCGTCTCCTCAGTCAGAATCATTCGATCTTGCAGGTCGCGCAGGACGCGACCGGTGGCACGGACCAGCCCAAGCTGTTCATCGATCCGTTGACCCTTCTCGTGCCTTCGGTGGCGATCTTCGGCGCCGCCCTGTTATTCCTTCGAGTGTTCCCACTGGTTTCCGCCGGGGTTTCGCGTCTTGCGAATGTCATCGCCGGCGCCTCGATCGTCCTCGCTCTCCGCCAGATCGCCCGGACGCCCCGCCAATATAGCTCCCTCGTCCTGCTGCTGACGCTGACGCTCGCGCTCGGCGCGTTCAGCGCTTCGGCGGCGCATACGATCGATCGAAACTTCCAGGAAAAGGCCTACTACAAGATTCCCGCCGACCTTACCATCTACGAAGCCTGGGACTATGATCAAACCGCGGGCGTGTTCAATCCGCCACCGCTCAGCGCCCACTACGTCAAAGGGGTTCAAGAGATCTCGACCTGGAACGACTACACGGTCATTCCCCAGCAGGACAAGAGCCAGACCAAGGCGCAGCTGATCGGCATCGACCGGGTGACGTTCCCGAAGGTGGCCTGGTGGAGAAGCGATTTCGCGAATGAGCCGCTTGGCGCGCTGATGAACGCGCTGGCGATCAGCGATCAGGCGATCCTGGTCCAGCAGGAGTTCCTGGACCAGTATCAGCTGCACGTCGGCGACACCGTGACGCTCATGTTCGATCAAACGCCGGTCGACTTTTACATCGCCGACACGATCAAGATGTTTCCGACGCTCTATCCTGATCAGGGCTATATCTTCGTCGCCAACCTGAACTACATTTACGACCAGATCGGCCTCAGCCCGTACCACGTCTGGGTGAAGATGACGCCGGGAACCCGCAGCGTCGACGTGATCAACGCGATGCGGGCGAACGGGATCAAGATCGTCAACATCGAAAACAGCCAGGTCGAGGTGAACTCCGGACGCCTGGATCCGCAGCGGACCGGCCTCTTCGGCGTACTGTCGATCGGGTTCGCGGTGGCGGCGCTGCTGACGGTTCTAGGCTTCTTCCTCTACTCGTTCTTGTCGTTCGAGCGTCGTCTCCTTCAGATGGGTATTCTCCGAGCGATGGGGCTGACCGTTCGGCAGCTCTTCGGGCTACTCATGTTCGAGCAGGTCTACCTGATCGTCCTGGGTGTGATCGTGGGAACCGGACTCGGCGTGTACGCCGGGAAACTGTTCATCCCGTTCTTCGAGATCAGCACCGGTTTTCAGAATGCGATCCCACCTTTCGTGGTCGAGACCGCCTGGAGCGATATCACCCGCATCTACGTCGTCCTCGGGCTGATGCTGGCGGTCGGCCTCGGGTCGACGGCGATGCTGATCGCCCGAATGAAGCTCTACCGGACGGTGAAGCTGGGAGAAGAGAGCTGAGCCTGGCGACCTGACGAGGCGTTTCCGACTACTCCATCATGGAGAAGAGAAGCGCCTCGTCGGCGCGTGGGACGGTTGAACGGTCTACTGGCCGCGGAGGCCCTTCCGTATTCGATCCGGAAGATCGTCCTCGTGGCGCAGAGCGGTCAGGTCGATAGGGGATTCCATCGCGACGTCGATCAGCGCCCGGATGATCACCGCCTTGCGGATCGCGCGGCCACCCCGGCGACGCGCTTCGCGGCATTTATCTTCAAGCCAGTCGATCTGACGCTCCTCCAGGAAGATGGCCGACTGCCGGGTCGGGCTGTGCTCCACCACGGCAGGCGGAAGAGCGCGTGCGTCGGATTCCCCCTCGGTCTCGGTCGAATCGCCGCTTGGCGCGGATGGTTGTCGAAAAAACAGGGACTTGCCCTCCGGGAGACTAGCCCTTCGCGGCATTTTCAAGCTCCTCGGCTAAAGATCGATACGCCCGCGCGCCTTCACTACTGCGAGCGTAGGTGAGAATCGACTGCCCCACGATGGGACTCTCCTTGAATCGGACGCTTTCGCGGACCACCGTGTCGAACACGCGGTACTTCACCCCCAGCTCGGCCTGAGCGCGCTGGAGCATCTCGCGGGCGTGAACCGTCCGTCCGTCGAATCGCGTGGCGAGGATTCCGATTACCTGAAGCTCCGGGTTGACCTCGGTTTGGATCTCTTTCACCGTTTCGAGGAGCAGGCCGACCCCGAGCAACGTGTAATAGTCGCAGGTCATGGGAATGAGAACGCCATCGGCCGCGCTGAGCGCGTTCACAGTCAATAGCCCGAACGACGGCGGGCAATCGATCAGAACGTAATCGAAGTGCTCCCGGACCGGTCGAAGCGCGTTACGAAGCTTATCTTCGCGCCGATTCATATTCACCAGTTGAAGCTCGGCGGCCGAGAGGTGAATGTTCGTCGGAGCGAGACCAATTCTCTCCTCGACCTCGAGGATGACGTCGATCAGCTTGGCGGTGCCGATGAGCACGTGATACGTGGAAAGCTCGACCTTGTGGAGTTCGACGCCGCAGCCCTCGGAAAGGCTTGCCTGCGGATCGAGATCGATCATAAGGACCTGGCGCCCTCGCTCGGCGAGAGCCGCGGCGAGCGAACGGGTGGTTGTCGTCTTCCCCGATCCACCCTTCTGGTTGGCGATGGCGATGACTCGGGCCACGCGCGCTATACCTCCGTCGGACAGCGATACGATTGTACGGTGTAATCGCTCTGGCATTGTAACGCTGAACGTCTGCCAGGTCAACGGAACGTTGACGGCCAGTGGGCGCCAGGGCAGGCGCTCGCCCGTGATGACGCCGATGACGTTTCGCCAGACCGTTGCCAAGGCCGGGCCGGCCCAGGAATGGAGGCGTCGCAGCAAGCGAGCGCGACCATTCGTAACCGCCTCGCCACGGCTACTCGTTTCACTGCGGTACGACGAAGGTTAACCGGCGCACGACACTCCTGGTGCGGCAGAAGTTGGCACCAACCCGTCGGTCGAGAAACCGTGCCCGACGACCGATTGGTCGAGTCGATCCGGACGATCATTCATCATAACAACATATACGTATAGAAATATAGATGCCAAAAACATCGGAGGTATATAGGTCATAAGAGACAGGCATTAGTAATGATGTTTGTTCGCTTATGAATCTGCTTGATCGTATAGATCGTTGATTGCACATATGTGTGTAAACACTGACTCATATACACATAAAAACACACAGCAACAAATGCTCATTATAATGTACTGACATAACGATAATTGTGATGATAGCATACTATTGAGTATGACAGATAATCGGCGGGGCAGATATTTGAGCGAACAGTTATGCGCGGATGCCCGGGGCAACGGAACCATCGGACCTGGAACGTCAGGTCGAAGCGCTATCAGGTGGACGATGGCCGCGGACGCGGCGGCCTACGTGCCGGCGGTCCGTCATGTCGATCGGCTGGTCGGGCGGAGAGCCAATTTTGGTTCCGCGGGAGCTGAGCCCTCCGGCGGATATCGGCCTGATCGTGGCATGGATCGCCCTCGAAAACCGCTACCGACGCGCACTTTTCCTTCCCCGTCGTCTCGGGACCGCCGGTGATCTGCTCGCCAGGCTTCGGCCCACTCCTAGCTTCGGCGACAGAACCTCGCTCCCCGATCAGGCGTCGGATACCCCGAACCAAACGCGGCATCGATTCAGCCAGCGACCGGACGACAGCCATCCTCTTCCTTTGGGAAAAGGATGAGCCCCGGCGATCGCGACGACAGACGCGCCCAGCCCTCGACCTTTCTACTAGCCGCCCTCTTATTCTGGGAGAACGTACCGCTTCCAAGTGGGAAGGGGATTGGAAGCGCGCCAGCTGGTCGTCCCGATTGATTGCACGAGGCACTCGTCGCCGTTCTGAGATGGCCTTCCCGGCCGTCGCCCCGTGGCGGCGTTTTTCGCAGCGCCGGTAGACCGCCCGATCATTCGATCTGGTGCTGGATCGTTCCTTCCAAACACCGAACAAAGCAACAGAAAAACAATAGCATAATTGTGATGACGAATAAAAATCTTTTCATCTATCGACATATTCGTAGAGGCATATATTTGGCCGGATATCCTTCTGTATGGACAGGTAATCTTATCGTTATGTGGTGGTAGGAGCCGTCGCCAACCGACCACACCGGCGTCCTGGATGTTCCCTCACGGGGCGAGCGCGCTGTCGTCGTCGAGAAAAGACGTCGCGTGACAGGACGGCGGAGTCCCGACCGGAAATTCTTCCTGAGCTCGGTGCGATCACCGCCGCGCCATACCGGTAGAAAAGGCACGTGATCGGTAGACAGCTAGATCAATCGACCAGCTCCAACCGTCGCTGGGTACCGTCAGCACCGCGCGAGTTGGTCCCGTCCCATCGCGAGGGTCGAGCACTTCCAGTTCCGGGTCCATGCCAACCCGGTCGTCGGCCGCCGGGGCTTGGCCCTGCTGGTTCGCGGTCGATCCCGACCGGCCAATGTTCAGCTTGCCGTCGCACTGCCCGGTTGCGATCGACGACCTCAGTATCGCGTCGACCTCGGACCAAACCCGGGGCGCGGCAACTGGCCTTCCAACGCGGCGATCGCCCGCGGCGGGCGGTCGGAGCCGGGGTGCACGCGGCGCCCGGAGATGACGGGGACGCCGATCCCATCGCGGCAGGCCACACGTATACCCAGCCGGGTACCGGTATGCCGCTCGGTCCCGCGGGCGTTCGA
>JAJPKB010000230.1 GCA_021323915.1 Chloroflexota bacterium
AGGCGGTGATATTTCGGTGACGGTCAGCAGCGATGCCGACGAGACCGCCCGCTGGGCAGTCATCTCGGTAAGTGACCAGGGGATGGGTATTCCCGACGCCGAGCGGGAGCACATCTTCGAGCGATTCCAACGAGGCAGCAACGTCGTCGGACAGATTCGCGGCACCGGATTGGGACTGGCCGCGGTTCGCAAGATTCTCGAGCAGCACGGAGGATCGATCTCGTGCGAGAGCCAGGAAGGCAAAGGCACGACTTTCACCATCCGCGTTCCGCTCGAGGCGGCCGAAGCGCCGCGTGACCCGCTAACCAACGGCTCAAACGGGAGTCAAATTCAGCCGTCCCCAGCCTCTCGAGCACGAGCTGAGATCACCGGCCGAGCCTCGACCCCGGCGAATCCCTGATGCTCGCCACGGGTCGGTCCGAGACGGCGCAGGTGGATGCGGTGCGCGACCGTTTCGGGGGCTTCCGGCAACACCACGGTCAGAATTCCGTTGTTGTAAGTGACGTTGGCTCGGCTGCCGTCGACCGGAAACGGCAGTGGGATCGCTCGAGTGTACGGTCCGACGTGCCATTCGTGGATGAGATAGCGCTTTCCTTCCTGAAGCTCTCCACGCAGCTCGCCGTGGATCGCGACGGAGCGCTCGCCGACCGTGACGACAATGTTCTCCGGCTCAAGACCAGGCGTCGGGGCCACGACAACCAGCTTGTTCCGATTGGTGTACACGTTGACCGCGACTTCGCCTGGCCCTACCGGCGCTTCGCTCTGGTATCGCACCGTTCCGCCCTCCCGATTGGTTCTCCCCACCATCGCGCGTATCTTGAGCAGTTACGGGAATGAATTTGCAAGTGGGCGGTCCTGTTCCTCCTTCTCCGTTTGGGAGAGGGGATTGGACGCTCACCGGCTGAGCGCCACCACGGTCTGCACTGGCGCTCGGTCAAACGCGGGAGGCAAGTTCCGGACCGGTTAGGCGACCGCGATCGTTCGCTCAGCGAAGTGCCAGCGCCGATTCCAGGGCCTTGACAAGATGTCCCATCTTCGGGTGTTCCGGCAGCACGTCGACCCGAATACCGCGCTCTTCCACGGCCCGCGCGGTGACCGGACCAATCGCCGCGACGATCATTCGAGGGTCGTTCAGCGCCGCGCGCAGCGCCTCACCTCGACCATCCTCGTCGGCCACCGCGAACATTCCGTCGACGTGTGACGCGCTGAGGAGAGCTAGCGCGTCGATCTGGCGAGACAAGCAGCCGTCGATCAAGGCGCGAACCGGGCCCAGGTCGGTTGGACCTTCCCAGCGATACGGGGCGACTTCCTGGACGCGCGCGCCCAGATTCCGGAGTCCGTCTCGAAGCCGGTCGAGAGCCGGCGAGGCGCCGCCGTACACCTGAAGGCCGACCGCGACGTCGACCAGATTCCAGGTGGACAGCTCGGCCAGCAGCTCGTCGGACGTATTGGGCTCAGGAGGAATGAACGTGATCGGAATCGATCGCTGCCGAAGGACATGAGCGGGCTTGGGCCCACGAGCGACAACCCGCGCCCGTGACAGCGCGTCGATCACGTCCGCGAGCAACCCGTACTCCTCCGCTCGTGCCAATAGGTCGCGGCACCCATCGCCAGTCAGGAAGATCACCACGTCGAACCCGCCGCGCCCAAGCGTCGCCAGCCACGCTCGGATCTCGCCCCGGTCTTCGATCGGCACTTCGCGGATAACCGGAACTCCTACCGGCGTTCCCCCGGCTCGCTCGATCATCCGCGTCAATTCCTCGGCTCGTCGCGACTCAAGGAACGCGATTACGCGTCCCTGAAGCGGGCGCGAGCGGGGATCGGTCATGGTTCGCGTCCGCTCAACTGGCCTGCGCCGCCAGGAAAGCCGCCACGACCTGACCGGTGCGTTCCAGGTTACGTCGGATCAGCTTCGCGACCCGCTCGCCATCACGGGCTTCCGCTGCTTCGATGATCTCGGCGTGCTCGGCTATCGACGTGGGCAGACGACCGACCGAAACGTAGGCGGCAAGGAACCGAAGGCTGGCCTTCCGAAGGTCGTCGATCGTGTGAGACAGAAACGGGTTCTGGGCACCGCGGTAAAGCGCCAGGTGAAAGACCCGGTCCTGGTCGGCGAATCCGGAAGGATTGGCGTCGAAGTTCAGATTGCTCATTCGATCGTGGATCTGTCGTAGCTCGGCCAGGTCAGCATCGGACAAATTCGGCACCGACTCGCGCGCGGCAAAGGTTTCGAGATGCACCCGCACCGCGTAGATTTGCTCGATCTCGCTGGCCGACAGGGCGGACACCACCGCCGCGCGATGAGGGAAAATTTTCACGAGCCCTTCGCTCTCGAGCTGGCGGAGCGCGGTCCGAACTGGTGTTCGGCTAACTGCCAGCTCTCCGGCGATGACGTCGAGGTCTACCCGTTCGCCCGGCCGAAGGGTTCCCTGGAGAATGCGGCGCTGGAGGACGGAATGAACCATCTCCTCCGCCGTTTGAGGCCGGCCGGACATCATCTTGATCATCGACGTATGCTCCTTTTCTTTATATCAACGCTCCGAGAAGCCATTTGGATACCCCCACCCGGGGTATCTCGGGGAAGCGATCGATTCTCGGGAACAGCCGCGAAATGTCGTGAGGCCTTCAAAATATTTGTTTATCGCGAATATATTAAACGCCGATTAAATGCGCGTGAAGGACCAGTAAAACGGGAAGCCACTTCGATCGAGGTCCAGAAATCCGAGCGCGAACGCGAGGATCCGTCGCCAAGACGCGGATCAGTGAGGCCAACCCTTGCGCCCGTGTCGTGGCGCACGGCTGCTCGTGCCGTCGGACGGCCGCCGCTGGGCGAGGAGCCGCGCCACTTCCTCGATCGAACGATCCAGATGATGGAGGACATCCTCTCCGGTAAACCAGAGAATCGTCCAGCCTTCGTAGCCCAGCGCCTGCTCGCGCTCGCGCCGCTCGATCGCGTTCGGCCGAGTCCAGGCGCGCCAGCCCCATCCGCCAAGCTCTACCCCGATGCGTTGCCGGGGAAGCGCGAAATCCAACCGATAATTCAAGACTGGGTATTGGCACTCGAAGTAGATTCCGCGGCGCGCCGCGGCCGCGAAGAACGAGCGTGAAAGTGCGCCCCCGCAGCTAGTGCCCACTTCCCGCAAGGCGTCCGGAAGACCGGCCAGGGGATCCGGCGGTTGGTCAGGCGGGCCGTCGCCGGCCGGCCAGTCCGTCACCAGGAGCTGAATCGCCTCGCCCATGAGCTGCTTGAAGGCGCGCTCGAGGATCGCGTGAGCGTCTCCACTGCTCAGGTCCGCTCGATCCTCGGGCACCCAGCATCCAAGCACCAGAAGCAGCCGCCCATCGGGTCGACGCTCGGCTTCGATTGGCCGGGTCGACCGCGCGACCGTTTCGCCCAGCGCAGGATTCAGGGCGGTCAGGCGCTCGACGAGGCTAGGCCATTCCCAGATGAATCGTTGCAGCTCGGCCAACAAGGCTCCCGCGCGTAATTCTCGCAATTACATTGTAAACCAGAAACGCCGAGGAAGCAGCCTTCGAAGCTCAGTCCTTGGCGCCTGCCCCACCGGCCCAGGCGCCCAGCGCCATGTAGCCGCCGTCCACGCAAACGTACTCTCCGGTCATAAACGACGCTTTGTCGCTGGCCAGGAACAGCACGACGTTGGCGATATCCTGACCGGTCCCGATCCGACCGAGCGGATGGCTCCGTCCGTATCGCCGAAGGGTGGCCTCGACGTCGCCTCCCTCCATCGCCGCGGATGCACGCACCATCTCGGTGTCGATCGTTCCCGGACACACCGCCAGCACGCGAATGTTGTCGTCGGCGTAGTCGAGCGCCATTTGCCGCGTCAGCGACAGGACGCCACCCTTGCTCGCGGCGTAGGCCGGCACGCCCTTCATCGACTGCAACCCCTGGACGCTCGCGGTGTTCACGATGACGCCACCGCCGCGCCTGCGCAGCTCGGGAATCGCGTACTTCGACATCAAGAAGTAGCTCTTGAGGTTCACGTCTAGTATCCGGTCCCACATCTCTTCGCTGGTCCCCTCGACGTTCGCGTAGGATGCGGGCGGCTGAATGCCCACGTTGTTGAACAGAACGTCGACGCCTCCGAACGTCGCGACCGCTTCTTTCACGACGCGCTCGCAATTCGCCGCTTTGCTCACGTCGGCCTCGACGAAACGTCCCCGGTTCCCGGTGTCGTCGATCTTGGCGAGGATCGCCTGTCCCGCCGCCACGTTGACGTCAGCCACCACGACGTGGGCTCCCTCGCGCGCGAACTCGAGTGACGTGGCGCCTCCGATTCCCAGCGCACCGCCGGTCACGATTACTACCTTGCTCGAGAACGTTCCCATGCTCCTCGCTCCTCGTCGTCGACGTCCGCCCCGG
>JAJPKB010000261.1 GCA_021323915.1 Chloroflexota bacterium
ATACCGCGCCGATTAGCCAGCCGCGCTGCCCTTTCCTCGGTCTGAGAGCCGATCCGTCGTCCATGCTCATGGGACCGACGGTCGAGCACCGGTGCCACGTGGCGCAACGCGCCGAGAAGATCGAGCTGAATCACCAGGCGACGTATTGTCTGACCGGCGGGTACGCGGCGTGCGCTCGGTTGGCCCGGATGAACGCCGAGCCGGTTACCCTGCCAGCTAATCAACCCGGCCAGGCGAACGCGCCGGGGCTCGATCATTCCTAGCTTCCGTGGCGGTCGGTGAGGCGAGTCTGTCTACTCCGGAGGGGATCGGTGACACGGGTTCTAGTAATCTTCGGCACGCGGCCCGAGGCCATCAAAATGGCTCCGATCGTTCGCGAGCTTAGCCGTCGTGGCGACCTCGCGGAAGCGGTGACGTGCGTCTCGGCCCAGCATCGTCAGATGCTGGATCAGGTTCTCGACGTGTTCGCGATCCGACCGGACTTCGACTTGGATCTCATGCGTGAGAGCCAGACGCTCGCATCGCTGACCAGCCTGGTCCTCGAGCGCGTGACGCGTGTGTTGACGGAAGTTCTGCCCGACGTCGTGCTCGTCCAGGGAGACACGACCACCGCGATGGCCGGCGCGCTCGCCAGCTTCTACCAGCAGATCCCGGTTGGCCACGTCGAAGCGGGGCTGCGAACCGGACTGCGGTATCGACCCTTCCCGGAAGAGATCAACCGTCGCCTGATCAGCGAGCTCGCCAACTACCACTTCGCCCCGACCGCGACGGCTGCCGATGCGTTGCTGGCCGAGGGGATCCCCCCGGCAGATATTTACATAACCGGAAACACCGTGATCGATGCGCTCATGGGCATGGCCGACTACCCGCACCCGAGTCCGCTCCCGTCGATTCCCGAGGAGCACCGGCTCATCCTGGTGACCGCTCATCGCCGCGAGAACTTCGGCCAGCCGCTCGAGGAGATCTGCAGCGCGTTGTTGGAGGTTACCTGTCGACACCCCGACGTGGAGATCGCCTATCCGGTTCACCTCAATCCGCGGGTGCAGTCGGTCGCGCGCAGCCGACTCGCGGGGAATCCCCGCGTTCACTTGCTTCAGCCGCTCGACTACCTGGACTTTCTCCAGCTCCTGAAGCGGTGCTACCTCGTGTTGACCGATTCCGGTGGTATCCAGGAGGAGGCACCGGCGCTGGGTAAGCCGGTGCTGGTGCTGCGCAGCGAGACGGAGCGCCCGGAGGCGGTGGCTGCCGGAACGGTGCGATTGGTAGGCACCGATGGGGCCAGAATCGTCGACGAGACGGAACGGCTCCTGAACGATTCGACCGAATATCTGAAGATGGCGCACGCGGTTAGTCCGTACGGGGACGGGCACGCGGCCGAGCGAATCGTGGACGTCATTCTCGAACGTGACCGGAAGACGACGGCCGGCAAGGCCGAAGCTATTCACCGTTGAGGGATGAGACTTTGACGACTGCTTTCGGTAAGGGGCTAAGGCAGCCCATCGCCAGGGTGGCGCGCCCAGTAGTAGCAGTCATCTGCACCCGAGGCGACGCTCGCGCGCTATCCGCCGTCATGCGCGGAATGCGGGGCGTTCGCTATCCTATCGTCTCCGCCCGCGAGCATCTGAGGGAGGCGATGGGCTGGCTTTGCGCGGCACAGGATGCCGCGGCAGGCGGCGGGGTCTCCGCCTACTACGACCTCGCGCGAGCCCGCTGGGCTCCGGCCTACCCCGAGACAACCGGCTACATTATCCCGACGTTTTTTGAATACGCCGAGCGCTCCGGGGACGACCATTATCGCGCGCGCGCCATCCGGATGGCCGACTGGCTCTTGACTCTTCAACTGGAGAATGGTGCCTTTCCGATCGGACCGCTGTGGCCACACTGGAATCGCGATCCGATCGTCTTCGACACCGGGCAGATCGTTCACGGCCTGGTTCGGGCGTTCGAAGAGACCGACGACGCGCGGTATCTCGAAGCGGCCAGGCGCGCTGGAGATTGGCTAGCCGAGGTTCAGGAGCCGGAGGGGAGCTGGAGCAGATTCGACTACCGGCAGGAGCCACATTCTTATTCGGCGCGTGTTGCCTGGGCGCTCCTTCGCCTCTACGAAGTGGCCCCGGTGGACCGTTACCGTGAAACGGCCGCTCGAAACCTGGCCTGGACCAGGAAACAGCAACGACGCGACGGCTGGTTTGCCAACGCGGGGTTTACGCCGGACCAAGACCCCTTGACCCACACGATCGCCTACACGATTCGTGGTCTCCTCGAAGGCGGCATTCTCCTCTCGAACGACGATTTGATCGCGTCGGCGCGCCTGGCCGCCGACGCGCTGAAAGCCCGTCAAAGCGTCGAGGGATATCTGAAAGGGGCGTACGGTCCGGGCTGGGTCCCGAGAGTGAGCTGGAGCTGCTTGACCGGAGACGTCCAAACGGCGCAAATCTGGCTTCGTTTGTTCCAGCTCACCGATGACGAGGGCTATCTGGAGGCGGCCGTCCGGGCCAACGACTACGTCAGGCAAGCCCAGGCGCGAGGCACCGGGATCGTCGGGATTGACGGCGGCATCGCCGGCTCCTACCCGATTCAGGGTGACTACCAATCCTTTCAAATTGTGAACTGGGCGGCAAAGTTCTTCGTCGATAGCCTCATGCTTGAGGAGATGGTGGGACGTCGATCGGGTGTGGAGCAGCCGGCCGCATCGTCCAAACCCGGCTGATTGCCCGAAGCCGTTCGTTGTCCCGCGTTCAGTGTCTCGACTGGGTAATCGAGGGACGTCTCCGCGCCCTGCCCTTGCCCAGAGGCTAAAGGACTGCTGATGAATCTCATCACGCTCATTTCGGTCGTAGCACTTGTCCTGGTCGTGATTCCAGTGGCCTACCTCGTGTTGCTCGCGCTGGCATCCGCGGTACCGATCGCGAGAGCGCCTCACGCTCGGCGACCAACTCACCGCTTTATCGTGGCGATTCCCGCCCACGACGAGGAAAGTGTGATCGCGGCGACCGTTCGCCGCCTTCGCCAATTAGAATATCCCGGTGAGCTTTTCGAGGTGCACGTCGTCGCAGACCATTGCGGCGACCGTACCGCGGAACTCGCCCGCCAGGCTGGCGCCATCGTCCACGAACGTCAGGAAGGACCGAGGTCCGGTAAGGGAGGGGCTCTTCGCTGGCTGCTGTCCCGCGTGCTCCAGGGCGATCGCTGCGACGCGGTCGTGATCTTCGACAGCGACACTCGCGTCGATCCGCGCTTTCTGCTGGTGATGGATTCCCGGCTGGCGGCCGGCGACGCGGTCATTCAGGGGCAACACGTTATCAGCAATCCGCGAGCCGGCTGGTTTCCAGCGCTGACCTGGGCCATGTTCTTGATCGACAACCGATTCGGCAATTTGGGACGTGTGCGCCTGGGCCTCTCCGCGAAGAACATGGGTGACTCCATCTGTTTTCGCGCCGATGTGCTGCGACGGATCGGCTGGGGCGAAGGTCTTACCGAGGACTACCAGTTGCGTCAGCGCCTCTTGCTGGAGGGGCTCCGGATCGCCTATGATCCGGGAGCGATCGGCTACGGCGAGGCCGCGTTGACCTGGAGACAGGCCCGGGCTCAACGCGAGCGGTGGCTTCGCGGGACGTACGACGCGAGTAGCCAGTTTGCCATGCGCTTGTTGAAGCAAGGACTGGCTCAGCACAGCATCCGATTACTCGACGGTGCGGTTCAGGCGTATTTTCCCTCGTACTCGACGCTCACCGTGGTCACGGCGGTTCTGCTGGCCGCTCAGCTTCTCGCGAGCCGGCTGGTCGAGACCGTCACGCCGGTCGTGCTGGTGGCGTGGACCCTGATCCTGGTCGTTCTCTTCATCTATCCGCTCTTCGGCCTCGCCTTAGAAAGGGCACCTCTTCGCGCGTACATGGCGATCCTGTCCGGTCCGGTCTTCATCGTCTGGCGTTCCTGGCTGGCTTGCAGGTCGCGCCTCACCCGCCGAAGGTTAATCTGGGTTCGAACCTCACACGGTGATGCGGCCGTCGGACGGTAGAGTCTCGTTGCCTGGTACCACATTGATCTCAGAATTCTCTGTTAAGTAAGGGAGAATCGTGCGGATTCGCAATCTGGTCATCCAACTGGTGACGGTCGGAATAATCCTGGTCGCCGGTTACGCCGAGCCATCGCTGGCAGGTGGACGGTTCTCGATCAGGCAGCTTTCAGCCGCGTCTCCGCCGGTTAGTCCGTCGGGAGTGGTGACGACTACGACCACCGCTACGCCATCCGAGACGACGGTAGCGACCGCGACCGTAGCCTCGGTGGGGTCACCGACGCCGGCGATGCCGCCAGCAATCGCGACGCCGCTGCCAAGGGCCACCTTACCTCCGGTCTTCACGCCAACGAGAGCGCCGAACGCCGCGGCGCGTCCACCGGCGCAGGCTACCCCCGAACCCAGTCCTTCGCCGTCCCCGCCCGCGAAGCCAACTTCGACGCCGTCGCCTACTCGAGTGACGCGCGCGACGAACACGCCAACCGGTACCGCGACCGAGACTGCGACGGCGACTCTTACGGTCACGCCAACGCCGACGATAACTGGGACAAGCACGCCGACCGATACGGCGACGGCGACGGTGACAATCACCTCGACCCCGACGACGACCGAGACTGACACACCCACTGCCACTGCCAGCCCGACAGATACGCCGACGATGACGCCGACGTTCACTGCCTCACCAACGTCGACGGTGACGACGAGCACGCCGACTGATACCGCGACTTCCAGCCCAACTGCGACGGCAATACCTACCTCGACCCCAACGATGACAGCGACGAGAACGCCGACGCCCACGCCGACCCCGACCAACACGCCAACGAAGACGTTCACGTCTACTCCGGTACCGACATCGACGCCGGGGTTGACCCCAACCCTGACTCCAACATCGACTCCGAAGTTGGGCACGACTGCCACCAAGGCTGTGAATAAAAGCGGTTAAGAGGCCGATCTCTGCCGTGCGCGAGGGGCTGGCATGTCTCCGGCGCCATCTCGGCCCACTGCCAGGAGTTGGGGGGGCACTGCTTTTGCTCGCGTTCGTGCTCTGGGCCGCGCTTCTGCTCGACAGCCCGAATGCCTCGCCGCTCGGTAAGATTCTGCCCGATCGCGTGCTCTACGAGACTCACGCGGCGGTCGGGGATTTTTTGAACCGCGTCGACGGATCTCCGTCGGCCGCGGCGATCCAGTGGGTGAAGGCCGCCAGCCACGCCAATTCACCCGCCGACGTCCAACGCGCCGGTGAGGGGGTCGACACCGCGTTGCGGCGCGAGACGGACTCCCGGGACGCGAATCGACTGGGTCGCCTCCTCTGCGGGATCTTCCGGCACGGCAATCCCGCGGTGCAGACGGCGATTCGGGCGACCGGTCTGCCGTGCGCGGCGGGATCCGGGTAGCGGAGCGGTCAGTTCTTAACGATAATCGAGGGGCGGTTGCGTATCCTGTTCGTCACTCCCTACGTACCCTCGCCGATTCGCGTTCGGTCCTACCACTTTCTGACGCGGCTCGCCGCCCGTCACGAGGTGACGGCGCTGACGCTCTGGCAGACCGAGCGCGAATGGCACGACCTTGCCGCGCTCGGCCACCTCTGCCCGACGGTGCCGGTTCACCTGGGCCGCGCCCAGGCCGTGACCAACTGCCTGCGCGGCCTGATGTCTCGTAGTCCGCTCCAGGCGGCGTACTGCCATTCGACCGAGCTCAACCGCCTGATCCGTGGCGCTACCTCCAGGCAGGCCACGGAGCGAACCGGGTTACCGATGGGCCTTCAGCCGCCGTACGACGTCGTGCACGTCGAGCACGTGCGAGCATCGCGGGTGGGGCCTCACGTCGATCCGGCCATGCCAACGCTCTTCGACTCGGTGGACTGCATCTCGCTTCTCCTCGAGCGAACCGCGCGTTTGAGCCATAGCCCGCGCCAACGCGCGCTCAGCCTGATCGAGCTGGGGCGGATGCGCGCGTACGAGGCCGGCCTCCTGAGCCGGTTCGACCGCGTCATCGCGACCTCCGCCGAGGATGCGTCGGCGCTGTCCGCGCTGGCACCGGGCCGGGAGGTTCGGGTGGTGCGAAACGGGGTGGATTTCGAGTTCTTTCGGCCCAGCGGCGGCACGCGCGCGTCAGAAACGATCGTTCTGTCCGGGAAGATGTCGTACCACGCGAACGTATCGGCGGCTCTTCACTTCGTCCGGCAGATCTTTCCACTGATTCGGCAGAAACGCCCCAACGCGCGCCTCGTCATCGTCGGCAGCGATCCCTCGCCGGCGGTGCGTCGTCTCGCCGTCGATCCGGCGATCTCGGTCACCGGTCACCTGCCGGATATCCGCGGCGTCCTTGGTCGAGCGACCGTCGCGGTGTGCCCGGTTACCGTCAAGGTTGGGATCCAGAACAAGGTGCTCGAAGCGATGGCGATGGGGGTTCCCGTCGTCAGCTCACGCGAGGGGCTGGAAGGGCTCGACGCGCGCCCGGGCCAGGATCTCCTCGTCGCCGAGAATCCGCGCGAGTTCGCCGGCTTGGTAGATCGGATTCTTGCCGATCCGCGCCTGGCCGAGCGGGTGGGATCGGCCGGGCGTCGATACGTAGAGACGAATCACCGGTGGGACGATGCGGTGCGCGACCTTGAAGAGTTGTACGAAGAAGCGATCGACGATCGGGCTCGGCTGCTGGGCGTCAGACACCCGTGATGAACGACAGGCCGGTTCGTCGCTTTCGACCACAGGGAGGACCACGTGTTGATCGTTAGAGCACCACTTCGAATCAGCATCGCGGGTGGCGGCACCGATCTGCCAGCTTACTACGAGCGCCACGGCGGCCTTGTCATCTCGACGACGATCGATAAGTACGTCTACGTCCACATCACCCCGAATGGCCACGATTGCGCGCAGATCACCTCGGCCGACTACCAGACCTTTTATCGGCACCACGGTGGTATGCCGATGAAGTGGGACGGTGAGCTTTCGCTCCCGCGCGCGGTCCTCCACGAGCTCGAGGTCGGCGAAGACATCTCGATCTTCATCGCATCCGAAGTGCCCCCGGGCACCGGCCTCGGGTCGTCGAGCGCCCTCGCCGTCGCCCTCGTTCGGGGAGTAGCTGCCTTCAAGGGCCGACACCTATCCCGGCGCGAGGTCGCGGAGCTCGCCTGTCACGTCGAGCTGAACAAGCTCAAGGCTCCGATCGGCAAGCAGGACCAGTACGCCGCGGCCTTCGGGGGTCTGAACGCGATCCAATTTTCATCGACCGGTGTCTTTGTCGAGCGCGTGGACGCCACGACGGAGACGCTCCGTCAGTTGGAGCGACGGCTTGTGCTCTTCTTCACCGGTACCGCCAGAGACTCGGCGTCCATCCTGAAGGAACAGCAGCGCCGCAGCGCGAGCAACCAGACCGAGACGATCGCCGGCCTGGATCGCATCAAGGAGATCGCGCGCGAGTGCTGGCAGTGCCTCGAATCGGGAGA
>JAJPKB010000080.1 GCA_021323915.1 Chloroflexota bacterium
GGGAGATCTGGACGGTCCAACCGGACGGAGCCGGCCCGCGCCGACTGACCCACGTCCAGGAAGACTCGCCGATTCCGGTCTGGTCGCCCGACGACGCCTGGATCGCCTTCGCCGGAGAGATCGGGCTCTACCTCGTCGATCAGCAGGGGCAACGGACGCTCCGCCTCTCTACCAGCACCAGCGGCGGCGGATTGGCCTGGCTGTAGGGCAGGCTCGCGCCGCGCCGGGTAGTAGTACCGTCGGCCCATCCCCAATGTGTCCTCTCGGCCCGTGTTCCGTCCCGGCCTTCCGTGTTACAAAGTGGTAGTCCGGTTCTCGAGAACGGTTTGGACGCGAGGTGTCGTGGTGCGGCGAGGCGAGCGGAAACGAGCGCGGTGTTGTCGAGCAGCGGGACGCGAAGCGTGAGTCGCCAGCGTCGGATCGCCCTGCGCGACAAGGTCTTCGGAACGATCTCGATCGCCATCCTGATCCCGGTCCTGATCATGGGCGTCTTCGGCGTCTACTGGGGCGAGAAGGGGCTGCGTGACGCGGCGTGGAGCGACGCGACGATCGGCGGCAGCTCGGCCAAAGCGATCGTCGACGAGCAGGCGCGCGAGCTCCTGATGACGTCCGAGGCGCTCGCGCTCGATCCCCGATACGCGAACGCGGTCGCCGCCGGTGACTCGGTGGCGCTCACGGCGCTGACGACCGAAGCGTCCTATCAGCTCGATGGAATCACCGTAACGGTGACCGACGCGACCGGTCACGATCTCATCTCGAGGGTGGCCCCCGGTCAGAGCGGCGCGAACCTCGCGGATTCCCTGGAAGGGCTGCGCGTCGCGCTGCGCGGACAGCCCGACGGGACCCTGGAACGGGGGGGCAGGCTGGGCCTGGCGCTGCGTGGCTTCGCGCCGATCCGACGCGACGGTCGAACGATCGGCGCGATCGTCGTCGGACGACTGGTCGACGACGACTACCTGGGCGCGATCAGACGGGAAACCGGCCTCCTCTCGTTCGCGCTCCAACCTGACGGGTCGAGCGTGGGCGCGAAGATCGATCCGGGGCTGGTGGCGGAGCTCGAGCAGTCTCCGGGCATCTACGCCGGCTTCGGGATCGTCAACGGCGACGAGCGAGCCGTCTACGCCTGGCGGTTTGGGACGACCCCGGACGCCGCGAACAGCTTCCTGGGCGTCGCCTCGCCGAACATCAATCTCACGACCGGTCGCCTGGCGGTCGTCTGGACGACCCTGGCGATGATCTTCCTCGGCATCCTGACGACGGTTCTGCTGTCCTGGCTGTTCAACCGGATGGTGGTTCACCCGATCGAAGAGATCTCGACCGCGGCGCGCGAGATCGCGAGCGGAACCGAACGAGAGATTCCGCTGATCGCGACCAGAGACGAGCTCGAAGATTTGAGCCGATGGCTCGGCAAGATGGTCGGCGCCCTATCCGACCGGAACCTTCAGCTCGAACGGCTGCGCCGACGGATCGAGCTCGTCCTCAGCTCGGCGGGCGACGGTATCTTCGATCTGGACCGCGAAGGGCGTTCGACGTTCGTCAACCCCGCCGCGGCCCGCCTGGCCGGCTACTCCGTCGAGGAGATGGTCGGGCGGTCCATGCATGCCCTTCTTCACCACTCCCGCCCCGATGGAACGCCATATCCTTGCTCCGAGTGTCCGGCGTGCTCGGTGGTTCGCGATGGACAGCCACGACGGACAACCGGTGACGTGTTCTGGCGCCGGGATGGGACGAGCTTTCCGGTCGAGTACACCACGACGCCAATCGTCGAGAACGGCCAGGTGGTTGGCGCGGTCGTGACGTTCTGCGACATCACCGAGCGGCGAGCGGTCGAGAAGATGAAGGATGAGTTCATCTCAGTGGTGAGTCACGAGCTGCGAACGCCGTTGACCTCGATACGCGGATCGCTCGGGCTGCTCGCGAGCGGTCTGATGGGCGACGTTCCCGAGCGGGGGCGGCACATGCTGGACATCGCGGTCAAGAACACCGATCGCCTGGTGCGCTTGATCAACGACATTCTCGACATCGAGCGCATCGAGTCGGGCAAAGTGAAGATGGACAAGCAGGCCTGCCAGGCGTCCGAGCTGGCCTCCCAGGCCGCCGACGTGATGCGCGCCATGGCTGACAGCGCCGGCGTCCGGCTCGAGGTACAGTCCGAACAGGCGAGACTCTTTGTCGATCCCGACCGGATCATCCAGGTGCTGACGAATCTCTTGAGCAACGCGATCAAATTCTCGTCGGCCTCCGGGCTGGTTCTCCTGGCGGGCGAGCGACGATCCGACGGATTCGTCTTTCGGGTGGTCGACCGTGGGCGGGGCGTCCCAGCTGACAAGCTCGACACGATCTTCGAGCGGTTCCAGCAGGTCGACGCGTCCGACGCGCGGGAAAAGGGCGGCGCCGGCCTGGGACTTGCGATCTGCCGAACGATCGTGCTCCAGCACGGCGGGCGAATCTGGGTCGAGAGCGCGCTGGGCCAGGGCAGCACGTTTTACGTATCGCTGCCGGTTCTGGAAGACGCCACCTCGGTGGCCCCGTCCCTGGCGCCGGCTGATCCGTCGCCTCGCCACTCGATTCTGGTGTGCGACGACGATCCGTTGATTCGGCGGGTCGTGTGCAATTTGCTGGAAGCGCGCGGCCACCAGGCGCTGTCGGCGGCGTCGGGGGACGAGGCGGTCGACGTCGCCCGCGCGAAGCGACCATCGGCGATACTCCTCGACGTGCTGATGCCGGGCATGAACGGCTGGGAGACCATGGCGGCCCTCAAGGAGCGGGAAGAGACGAGGAATATACCGGTCGTCATCTTCAGCCGACTCGAGCCCGACGAGCGTCCATCGACGGCGCTCGAGCCGGTCGCCTGGGTCGACAAGCGCGCGGATTCGCGCCGCCTCGTCCGGGTGCTCGAATCGGCCGCCACCGGCTCGCGCCGCGCCGCACGGGTGCTCGTCGTCGAGGACGACGTTGACCTGGCCAGGGTGCTGGTCGCGTCGTTCGAGCGACGCGAGATCGAAACGTTCCACGCCGCGACCGGTCGCGAGGCGATCCATCTCTGCGAAATCTTGACTCCCGATCTGATCGTGCTGGATCTGGTTCTTCCGGACGGCGACGGGTACTCCGTCGTGGAATGGCTTCGCTCGCGCGAACGGATGCGCGATATTTCGGTGGTAGTGTACTCGGCCAGCGAGGTCGACGAGCGCGACCGCGAGCGCCTGCGCCTCGGCTATACCGAGTTTCAGACCAAGGGGCGCATCGCCCCGGAGGAGTTCGAGCAGCGCATCGTGGCGCTCCTCGAACGGTTCGTAGCTCACGGGTGGGAGGGTGAGACTGATGGCAGCGCGACGGATTCTGGTCATCGACGATGAGGAAGACATCCGCGAAGTCGCGAAGGCAAGTCTGGAGATCGTGGGAGGCTGGGAGGTGTTGACCGCGCCGTCGGGCTCGGACGGCATCGCGACGGCGGAATCGGAGCGTCCCGACGCGATTCTGCTCGACGTGATGATGCCGGACATGGATGGCCCCACGACGTATCAGAGACTGCGGGGCGATTCCACGACCCGCGACATTCCGGTGATCTTTCTCACCGCGAAAGTACAATCCGCCGATCGGCGCCACCTGAGCGGGTTGGGGGCCGCGTCGATGATCGCCAAGCCCTTCGATCCGCTAGGGCTGGCCGGTGAAGTGGCGCGCGTCCTGGGATGGGCGTAGAGGGCGAAGCGTCGCGCCAACGCTTCGGAGCCGCACTCCTCTCTTCAGGATAGGTCGTCCCGAGGGAGTGAGGCCGACCGGCCGCGGGCGGAAACGGCGGCGCGGGCGAGCTCGTAGCACCAGATCGTCAGCGCGGTGGCGTAGATCGGCACGCTGGGAACGAACACCTGAACCGCGTAGGGACAGGTGCCGATCAGCAGTCCCAGGTCCAGCAAGCGCGAGGGGGGCGCGACGCGGCCGAGCCAGAGAAAGCCGGGAATCAGAAGGAGAAAGTAGCCGGGCCAGACGATCGGCGAGGCGAGCAGCGAGGCGGCGACGCCCGCCGCGATCGCGGCCTCCGGGTCGCGGATCCGACGGGATAGTAAGACCGCTCCGACAACCACCAGGATGAGCATCCCGTCACCGGCCAGCGGCCCGACCCAGCGAATCGCCAGGGCAGTCCAGGAAGAGTTGAGCCACAGGTCGACCGGCGCGCGACGGATCGTCTCGAGCCAGTGAAGGTAGCTCACCGGGGCGACGGCGACGAGCGGCGCGAAGAACCAGCCCCCGCTTGCCAGCGCGGTCGCGATCGCAAGACGACGGTCGGCCACGAAAAGAACGAGGGCGATCACGAACAGCGGCGGCTTGAAAGCGATCGCGAGCCCGAGCAGCAGGGCGCCGGCGCGCCAGTTCCCCCGATGAACCAGGAGCCACCCGGCGGCAAGGGGCAGGAGCACAAACGGGTAGACCTGTCCCCGGGCGAGAGTATCCCAGAGCGGTGGGGCGGCGAGCAGCGCCAGGCCGCGCCAGGACAGCCACGGCCGTCGGTCGCCGATCCGTTCGGCAAGGGCGACGCTGGCCAGCGTCGCTCCCACGGTGAGCGCGGACCAGGCCAGCGCGGCGCGGTCGACCGGCAAGGCGGTGATCGGTCCGAAGACCATAAACCAGACCGGAGGGTTCAAATTGGGCAGGTCCAGCGCGCCGGACGCGGCCAGGACGACGTTGTACGGGTCGCCGCCGTGAAGCCACGCGGAGACCGAGCGGTAGAACAGGCCGAAGATTCGGCCCGACGCGTCGTGAGTCGCGATCTGGGTGGCCGCGAGTCCGAGGGCGCAGGCGAGCGATCCCACGAGCCAGAGCATGAGCGCCGTCCGCCGGAGCGGTCGGATCAGGTCGCGCGCGTCTTTGGTCGCGGGGCTGGCCTGGCGGCGACTGTCCTCTACAATCATCTCCCTGCCTCCGACTGACGTCACTTAGCCGACGAGCCGGATCGATCCCTCGCCAGCTTCCATGCTCGCCGATCGCGAGGATAGCACCCAGCCCCACGAGTACCGCCGGTCGGTAGCCCATTGGTCCCCTGTGCTACTATCAGGGCGAGGCGTTCGTCGGACTCGACGCGAGGAGCGGGTCGGCCGGAAAGAGATGACCGAGAGAGGGGTGCTCTGCGCCGACGTCGACGCGATGTTCGCGGCGATCGAGGCGCGCGAGCGTGGATTGGGGCCGGAGGTGCCGATTCTCGTCGGCGGAGCGCCGGACCAGCGCGGCGTCGTCAGCACCGCCAGCTACGCCGCGCGCAAGTTCGGTTGCCACAGCGCGATGCCGATGTCCCAGGCGGTGCGGCTGTGCCCCGACGCCTTGCGCTTTCCTCCTCGGCACGACCTCTACGCCGAATACAGTCGACGGATCATGGACGTCCTTCGGACGTTCGGTCCGATCGAGCAGATGTCGATCGACGAGGCGTTCGTCGACGTGGGGTCATCCGCGGTTAACGCCGGGTTCGGCAAAGCGGTGAAGGACGCGGTTCGTCAGGCCACCGGCCTGACCGCTTCGGTCGGGATCGCCTCGAACAAGCTGGTTGCCAAGGTAGCGTCTGATCTCCACAAGCCGGACGGCCTCACCGTCGTGGAATCGGGTGGCGAGGCCGCCTTCCTGGCCGGGCTGGACGTGTCTCGATTGGACGGCGTGGGCCCGAAGACCGCCGCTCGGCTGCGGGAGCTCGGCGTTCAGACTTGCGGGGATCTCACAAAGCTGCCGATCGACGTCCTGGTCGCCCGCTTTGGCCGGTCGATCGGGCACGCGCTGTACGACCACGCGCGCGGCATCGACGACACGCCCGTCGTCACCAGCCATGACCTCAAGCAGATCTCCCAGGAGACTACTTTTGTCCAGGACGTGACCGACCGGGCAAAACTCTGGCATACGATTCGTTCGCTCTCCGACGCCGTGGCGGAGCGGCTCCGGCGGCACGGCGTCCTGGCGCGGACGATCAACCTCAAGATCCGCTACGGCGACCTCGTCGTCGTCAGTCGGAGCGCCAGCCTGGCGACGCCGACCGATGATCCCATCACGATCGCCCGAACCGCCGCGTCGCTGGTACGCGCGAACTGGGACCGACGGCGGCCGATTCGGCTGATCGGAGTCGGGGCGGTTCGGCTCGTCCCCGCGGAAAGCTGGCTCCAGCTCGCGTTGCCCTTCGACTGGTAACCTCCGCGGCCACGGTTAGAATCCGGTAAAAAGGCTGGCGTGCAACCTCACCGCTCGCTTAGACTGACTTCGGCGTTTCCCCGGACGATCGCTTCATGGCTGCTGGCTGGCGACCGGCGTCGTCCCGAATCACCGTTCCGCGGGGCGGAGGGTGCGTGGTGGTGTGGCTGCGACGAGGCACGGCTCTTCTGGCTATCGCGATTCTGCTTTCGGTCGCTCCCCGGCCAGGCCCGGCTCGGGCGGATAGCGCTGACGCGCCGGCTAGTCTCTACTTCCCGCAGACCGGTTTCGCGATCGTCGACCCCCGGTTCGCCGATTTCTTCATTCGGCGCGGTGGCCTTCGAACGTTCGGCTATCCGGTTTCGCGCGAGTTTACGCTCCTGGGATTTCCGGTGCAGATCTTTCAACGCGCCGTCATGCAGCGCTACCCGGACGGCCACGTTCAATTGCTGAACCTGCTGGACACCGGGCTATTTCCCTTTACGCAGGTGAACGGCGCCGAGTTTCCGGGCGTCGATCCGCGACTGACCGCCACCGCCCCTCAGGTCGACAGCCCCAATTACAGCGCCGCCATTCTGAAGTGGGTGAAGGCGATCGCGCCGGACCGCTGGAACGGCATTCCAGTGGCGTTCCACCAGACGTTCGTCAGCACGGTATCTCCGAGGGACGTCTTCCCAACCGGGCGGGTTAACTCGTCCCTGCTCACCGGGTTCGATCTCGAGATCTGGGGTGTGCCGACGAGTCGTCCCGCCTTCGATCCCCACAACAGCAAGTTCGTCTACCAGCGGTTCCAGCGGGGAATCCTCCACTACGACGCGACGACCGGCGTGACCCAGGGAATCCTCCTCGCCGACTACTTCAAAGATGTGATCATGGGCGAGCGTTTGCCGAAAGACCTCGCCATCGAAGCGCAGACGAGCCCGTTCTTCGCCCAGTACAATCCTCTGAAGCCCGGCTGGCTCGACCGTCCGAACGATCTTCCGAACACCGATCTCACCCGTGCCTTCGAGCCGAGCCCGATCATCGTTCTCGATCCCGGACACGGCGGGAAGGAGATCGGCGCCTCGTTCACCTTCCCGGACGGCACCGTCTTGCGTGAGAAGGATCTGACCCTCCAGATTGCGCTCAAGACGGCGGCGCTGCTTCGGGCAGCCAAGATTCCGGTCATCCTCACCCGAACGACCGACTCGTGGGTCGACTGGCAGATGAAGGATGTCGACGGAAACGGCGTGGTCAACCTGGCCGACGACCTCCAGATGAGGGTCGACATCGCGAACAACGCGCACGCGACGCTCTTCCTGTCGATTCACCTCAACGGCGACGACAACTCGGCGATCAGCGGCACGACGATGTACTACGACGCGGCGCGACCGTTCTCCGATCGCAGCGAGTATTTCGCGGGGCTTCTCGACCGAGAGGCGGTTGCGCAGCTCGCTCAGATCGGGTACAACACAGTGAACCGCGGCGTTCAGACCGATAGCCAGGCAGTCGGCCAGGACAGTCACTTCTACGTGCTGGGACCGGACGCGGCACGCCCAATCCAGATGCCGGGCGCGCTGGCCGAGGGGCTGTTCCTGACCAACCCGCATGACGCCGCTCAACTGAGGGATCCGCGCACCCTCGATGCCCTCGCGCGGGCCTACGCCCGCGCGATCGAGCTCTACTACAGTGGCTGACGGCACTACCAAAAAATAAGAGCCAGGTTCGGATCGGGCTCCCGCGCCCCGTCGTCGAGCGGGGGGCGGGACGGCGCCTCTTCGTCCGGTCCGGCGCGCACACCAGGAGCCACGGGTGGCTGGCTACATCGAAGGAGATGTGACTCATGCGCACGTTCCAGAGGGCGATCATCTGCGTCACCTTGATCCTCGCTCAGGTCATCGGCTTGCTCGGCGCCTTCCCCGCCGGAGCCGCTTTCGCCGACAGCACCAGCCCGTTCGGGCTCGACTTCATCAGCCCGCCGGGTAGCCTTGCCAGCGATACCCGCTTTGCCCAGGCGACCGAGCTGGGAATCGGCTGGGACCGCTTCCCGATGTACTGGAGCTCGATGCAGCCGAGCCAGGGCGGCCCGATCGACTTCAGCGCCGCCGACGCGACGGTGAACGCCGACCTCGCGCACGGGGTCGCCGTCCAGGCGATCCTCGTCGGCGCGCCCTCCTGGGCCACCAGCAGCGGCACGATCGACCTGAACGCGTGGTCCAGCTTCGTTACCCAGGTCGTCACCCACTTCCAGGGAAAAGTTCACGATTGGGAGATGTGGAACGAGCCGGACCTGCTGAACTCCCAGGGGCAGGGGCAGTACTGGACCTGGGGCGTCCCGGCTTACTACCAGTTGGTGAAAGCCGGCTACCAGGCGGTAAAGGCGGTGGATCCCACCGCGACGGTGATCCTCGGCGGACTCGCCTTTCCCTACAACAACCAGGGATTCTTTCCCCAGTTCCTCGCCCAGGTGCAGGCCGACCCGAGCGCGGCGGCCAACCACGGCTACTTCGACGTCCTCGCCTTCCACAGCTACGACCGGGTGATGCGAACCTACGAGCTTCCGCTCGGCTACTTCGGCTCGCCGAGCTTCGCCGGCTTCGTGCCGCTCTTGAAGAAGGCTGGATTGAACCCGGCGATCTGGGTGAACGAGCTGGGCGTGCCGATCTGGGACTACCAGTCTGGCCAGCAGGCTCCGGGGCGAGCGACCCAGGACGAGCAGGCTTCGTACGTCGTCGAGGCGCTCGCCGACGGCTTCGCGTCGGGTATCCAGAAGTTCTTCCTGTTTCAGCTGTACGACGACGGCGCCGGGGCGGTCGATTCCACCACCAACAAGCCCGCCGAGTTCTTCGGGCTGATCGCGAACGACGGCACGATGCGCCCCGCCTACAACGCCTATCAGAACGCGATCAACCTGTTCACCGGGGCCGTGGCGGAAACCCACCTGACGCTGCAGCGCGGCGCGAGCTATCAGAACCACAAGGGCATCGAGGTGGTGACCCTCTACGGCACCCGCCATGGTAAGGTGACGATCGCCTGGAACGACGATCCGGGCAGTCCGGTCACCCTGGGCATCCCCACCAACGACCCGACCGCGACAGTCATGGACAAGCTCGGTCACACCGTCGGCCAGGCGACGGCGTCCAACGGAGTCGTGAACGTGACGCTCCCGGGCGCCACGAACAACAACAACTTCGACTGCTTCACCCCGCACGGCTGCGACGCCAACGACTACATCATCGGCGGCAGCCCGGTGATTCTGGTCGAGAACGATCAGACCGTCCCTTCGGTGGTGTTCGATCCGCTCCCTCTCGACTCGCTCGCGCCGATCACGTTGTCGTGGCACACCACCCAGCCGGCGCCTTCCGGCGCGACCTACGACGTGCAGTACAGCGACGCCGCGGATGGGGTCTGGCATGATTGGCTGACCGGCACGAGCGCTACCAGCGCCTCGTTCGGCGATGGCCCGATGCAGCTGCAGAGTGGCCACACCTACCAGTTTCGGATCCGGGCCCACGACGGCTTGGGAAGCCTGATCGGCGGGGCCGACTACACCGCTCGGCCGCTCGCTTCGACTCAGGTCATCGGCGGTAACGTCGCGCTACCGCCGGCGCCGACCGACACGAAGATCGAAATCGTCTGGCCGGTTGGGAACCTGCCGGTCAGCAAGGCGACCAGGGTCAACGTCACCGCGGCGATCTTCAACCACGGCACCACGACCTCGGTCGATCAGTCCTTCGCCGGAACGCCGCATCTCTGGCAATCCCTCGACAACGGCGTTGGGCAGGAGATCGCGACCGGGAAGGTGCGAACCGCCCAGGCCGGCAACGTGCAGTACCCGGTCTGGGACTTCAACGGCGTGGACGTCTCGGCCGCCCGTGACCCGAAGAACAAGTACTACTTCTGGGTCACGATCGACGGACAACGCACCAACACGAGCATCTGGAGCCACGGCTCGGACGCGCGAACGTACTTTCCCCAGCAAGATGTTCCGACGGCGGTCTTGACGACCGATCCAACCGCGGTCGACGCGAAGATTGAGATCGTCTACCCGCACGACAACCAGCCGGTGTCGCAGGCGTCGCTGGCTAACGTCGGCGTCGAATTGTTCAGTCACGGCACGCTGCAATCGGTCCCGGCCGACTTCAGCCGGGCGGTTCGCCTGTTCCGAGCGATCGACAATGGACCGCTCCAGGAGGTGGCGACCGGCGATCGGGTGATGAAGACGAGCAACGGCATCACCTATCCCACCTGGCAGTTCAACGACGTGGACGTGAGCGCGGCTCGGGATCCCAACCACCGGATCTACTTCTGGGTCGACGTGCCGGGCGTGCCGAGCTACTCCAACGTCTGGACCCACGGCGTGGACGCGCGAACTTTCTTCCCGAAGCAGGACGTTCCGACCGGCGTCGCGCCGGTCGTGACGCCGACGCCCACGCCCGCGGTGGCGCCGGCGGCGGTGACGGCCGTGCCGACCGGAACGGTCTCCCCGACCCCCACGCCGGGCGGGGCGAGCGCCCTTCCCACGACAACGCCGGGCGCGGCGGCGGGAACGCCGACCCCGACGTCGGCCGGGTCCGCGACGCCGGGAGCCAGCGCGACGGTCGCGCCAACCGCGACGCCGACGCTGACCGCGACACCGCCGTCAGGTCAGGTTCGGCAGGTAACCCCAACGGCGACCAGCGCGGCGCGGCAGTGACGAGTGAATAAGCTCTGCCCTGAAAGGCTCGGAGCCGAGACGCGGGCTCAAGCCCCGTCACGTCCGGGCCCTTCAGGGCCATCGTCTCTGCTCCTGGCTTTCAAGCCAGAGCCTCTCCGACCGCTACCCGATTTTCGGGTCGAAGTTCACAAGCATGCGGTACGTGCCTCAGCGCCCCAGACGGATCCGCGCGCCATGAAGCGCGCCGTCGATCGGGGAGCCCGACCCGGGCTCGGCCGGGTCCCCGCCGGTCAAAACCACCTCGTACGGGCCGTCGCCGAAGCGGCTCAGGTGTGCGCCGGCCGGGCTCGACGGATCGGCCGGCTGGAAGACTTCGATCCACTGGCGTCCGATCGGATACCGCATCGCCGTTCCCTCGGACGCCGCGCGCGCCAGCGACACCTCGCCGGTTGCACTCAGAATCTCCGCCAGGCGCCCGCCGGTCGTTTTCAGGTTGGCGACGACCAGGGTCAGCCCGGCAACCCCGGTCGTCGGCAGCCGGTGAACCGTCGCCTCGCCGGCCGGCACCCGAAGCTCGCGCGGTGTCAGATCCTCAATCAGGAACGGCAGCGCGGGCTGATCGTTGGTCGTCGGGGTGCCCCGGCCGAGGAGGATCGTGCGCCAGCGGAGGCGCTCTCCGTCCGGTCGCTGCCGTCCGCCGTCCACCGGTCCGTCGAAGCTCACACCGTGGCGGCGCAGCTGCTCGGCGTCGGCCGCGAGCTCGGTCGAGCCCAGGGCGTAGTCGGTGAGCCCTTCGCCGAGCGCCAGCCGCGACCACCACTTGTGTTCCTGGGGGCGGTCCGGCTCCTTGAACGCGATTAGCTCGAAATAGGTGCCGTCGGCGAACGAGATCAGCGCGTTGTGAGTCGCCCCGCCGACGTGCTCGCCGCCGGACGTCACGGTGAAGCCGGCCCGACGATAGTCCTCCGAGACCTCGGCCAGGTCCCGCGCGACGATCACGATGTGATCGATGCGTCGGAGCATGTGGTCCCTCCCTTGTTAAAGCAAACGGACGAGTAACTTGACCGACGGCCTGGCGCGTTCCTCCCGCTATCAGACGGTTCACCGCCGGACAGCTTCGCCGTGTGGATCCCAAGGGGCAGGGTAAGGAGGGGGAGAACCTTGCTCGGTCGCCGGTCGAGTCATTCGTACGTCTGCTCCCGTCTTGACGCTCGCACGCGTCTCCGATGGTCGTCAACATTTTACGGGCGAAGAGTCGCGATTGTCAGGTGATCTCCGATCGGTCGCCCATCCGATCCCGACACGATCAAGCGCTTACCCGACTTGAGATCGTAGAGACCGACCTGCACGTCGTACGAACCGGCCGGAATCGCTTTCGGCAGCGCCACCGACACGTGGTCGACCACCGACTCCCCCGGCTGCCACACCGACGTCGGGTACGTTCCCTCGGCCGGTTGGCCGTCGTATTGCGCCAGGATCGTGCCCGAGGAATCGACCACGTGAACGAAGACGGTGTAATCCGTCGTCATCGGTCGTCGATCGGCCCAGCGCAATCTGACGGCTAGTTTTCCACCGGGGACCAGGCCGCCGTCGACGGTCGCGTCGTCGAGAGAGATCGTGTCGCCTAACGCGTAGGACGGGCCCAGCGGCAGAGGGAGCGCTCCCGGTCCATAGACTCCCGGTGGATACATCCAGAACGAACCGATAACCACGCGGGTCACCAGTTTGCCGTCCGTCGAGAGGAACGGAACGCGCTGCTTCGTGGTCGGATCGATGAGCCCCGCTTCGACCCAGTAGCGACCCGGCGGCGTATCGGGCTGGACCGCGAGCTGATCGGTCTCGAGGACCGACTGATCGGGACAGTTGGTGGCCCGCGGGAAGGTATCCTCGCGTCCGGTCGGGAAGCTCCAGTACCGATCGTTGCGGTCGTAGGCGTTCACGAAGACGACGAGCTTGCCTCTTGGCCTGACGATCTGTCGCCAGGTCAGCTGATAGCTCGGTCCGATGCCACGGGGGACGCGCGTTGAGAGCAAC
>JAJPKB010000087.1 GCA_021323915.1 Chloroflexota bacterium
GTATTTTGCTCAAAGTATGAATCTCCTTCCGCGTAGCGCAGGATAAGGGCGCTGATTCGGCATTGGTGCCCTGCCACCCCGCCCCGATTAGGGAAAAATTAAGGGGGGACACCCCCAAACAACCGCCCTGACGGGCGCCTGAGATCACGGACCTGCAGTATAGCGCCTCGCGCTACGACCCGGCATCCCCCAGCTGCGGATGACAGGTGTGCCAGTTGGTCGCCGCCTCGTAGGCGACGGCTGCGCGCAAGAGCGTCTCCTCGTCATAGGGGCGCGCCAGCAACTGCAGACCGACCGGCAGGCCGGCGCGCGTCAACCCACACGGGACACTGATCGCCGGCATGCCGGTCAAGTTCGCGACGCGGGTGTTGCGCGCGAGCGGCGTCGTGTCTTTCGGCAGCTCGACCGGCGTCGTCTCGTCGGCATCGGCGATCGGATAGGCCGGCACCACCACCGTCGGCGTCACGAGGAGGTCGACGCCCTGGAAGACCTCGCGGTAGCGATCGGCCAGAAGGCGCCGCACCCGGAGCGCCAGCGCGTAGTCGGCCGCAGGTATCAGCTGGGCGGCCAATAGCTTGGCCTGAACGTCGACGCCGTACTCGCGGAGCCGAGAGCCGATCCACTGACGGTGATAACCGATCCGTTCCGCGGACAGACCCGAAAGACCCGCCAGGAGCGCCGCGTGGTCGGGAATCGCCACGTCGACAACGGTCGCGCCAAGGCCGACGAGTATCTCGATCGCCCCGCGCACCAGCGCGTCGACCTCCTGATCGACCCCATCGAAGTAATGATCGGACGGGACGCCGATCCGTAGTCCTTCCAACCGGCCCGCTGGGCCCGGATCGGTCGCCAGCGGAGGAACGTTGTCGGTCGTCGGGTCCAGGGCGTCCGGTCCGGCCATGAATCGGAGCATGAGCGAGGCGTCGGCGACCGACCGGGCGATCGGCGCGATGTGATCGACCGTCGGGTTGCTGGCGCCGAGACAACCGCGAATCGGCACCCGGCCGTGGGTTTGCTTGAGTCCGACCGTTCCACATAGCGCCGACGGGATGCGCACCGATCCGCCGGCGTCGGTGCCAAGCGCGGCGAAGCACATACCGGTCACGACCGCGGCCGCCGATCCTCCGCTTGATCCACCGGTGATTCGACTGGTATCCCATGGATTGCGCGTCGGCCCATAGTGCGGATTCACCGAGGTCGCGCCCATGCCGAACTCGTGGAGATTCGTCTTTCCCACGATCACCGCGCCAGCGGCTTTCAGGCGGGCAACCGCCGGCGCGTCCTCGCCGGGGACGTAGTCGGCGAGGATCTTCGAGCCGCCGGTCGTCCGCAGGCCGGCCGTCTCGACATTATCCTTCACCGCGATTGGAATGCCGTGCAGTGGCCCACGATAGCCTCCGCGACGGATCTCGTCTTCGGCCCGTCGGGCCTGGCTCAACGCCCCTTCATGATCGACGGTGAGGTAGCTGTTGATCTCGCCGTCGAGACGGTCGATCCGGGCAAGCGCCGCCTCGATCAAATCGACCGGGGATAGCGTACCCGCCGCGATCGACGGCGCAACCTCGTGGATCGTCGCGAACGTCAGATTCACGCTCTCCTCCTCGTTTCCGATCCCGGGCAGTCAACGTCTGCCACGACGACACGACGCGTCCAGCCCACCGTGCTGGGCGAAAGCCAGGTCAGTCATCCGTTCGTCGATCAGGCGTGATACACTTGCGCGGGGAAAACATCCCGGCAATCGATCTCTGCTTCGACGAAGCGGCGCATCGATTCTCGATGGTCGCGCACCATGGCAAGCACGCGCGGCATCAAGTCCGGCGGTATCGGAACCAGGTCATGCAACCGGATGAAAGCCTCGACATCCGCCGCGCTGATTTCGTCGTTTTCTGGCATCACTCCTCCGCAGAATGATGGTCGCGAAAGGCGTGGAACGATCCGGGCCAATACTAGCACAATTCAGTTAGATCGAGGTTTTCCTCAACTTATTTTCAACTAGAACGTGGTATTATAGGCAATGCTATTTTCCTGTCCGATGCCGAGGATTAGTTATGGTAAGTTAAGATGCGCGTCTGTGCCTTCAGGGCGTGCTCAATCGTGGTCCGTCACGCACCCGGGCACATCCTTTACCCCGAGGTAACGGCGATCGCGCGAGCTCGGCGTCACCTTCTTCAAAAAGCTCGGGTCGCCGCTCAGTAGCTTCCAACGACTTCGCAGTTCGGTGTTCGCTTGGACAGGCGCCATTCCCAACCGAGCAAACACGTTCGTGGAATTGGGAGCGCATATCTAACCTCTTTACTTTAATTCTTGAACCTCGACCGACCAGTCCTTGCATTCACAGCGTCGTGAAAGTCCTTGGAGGACTCATGGAATGCACCCGAATCGCCATTGTCGGCGGATCGCAGCTCTTGCAGGCCGGTATGCTCGCGGCACTTGCTCAACACCCGCGGTTTCGCCCCATCTGCTTCCCTCGACCCAACGACGGGGAAGACATCCCGGAGTCCCAGCTCGAAGTCGACGTGATCATCCTTAACGCCCAGTCCCCCCACGTCGAAGCCGCCGCGATGATCGAGCGCCTGAGACGAGCCGGCCGCGCGGCGAAAGTGCTCGTCCTCACCGAGATCGATGGCCGCGACGCGATGATCGCCACGCTGCGCATCGGCGTGCACGGCTACGGTATCTCGACAAATCTATCACCGGAGGACCTTCGAGACGCCGTGACCGCGGTGGCTCGATGGGGCTTCTGGGCTTGCCCACAAACCATACAACAATTGGTCGACGCGGCCCTCCAGGCAATCTCGACCCCGCCGACGCCGTGGGCTCGTGAGACGCCGTTATCGAACCGCGAGTCGGAGGTGCTGGCCCTCGCCGCCGACGGCGCGGGCGAAGAATACATCGCCGAAGCCCTCTGCTTATCTCGAAACACCATCAAGACCTATCTCCGCCGCATACGCGACAAGCTCCAGGTCGAATCCCGTGCCGATGCCGTCAGCGTTGCCCAGGAGCGAGGCCTGCTGGTGCGGCGCTCATCCGGAGGCGCACTTCGCCCGCTGGCTCTGCGCAAATCCTCGTAACCCCACCCGACCAAGGACCGGCGACGAAGGGTTGGCGAAAAGCGCGCCGACCGGCTGACGCTGCCCGAGCGCGTCAGCATTCCCACCGCTCTGTTCAGCCGCGCCCCCGCTGACAAGGGCACCTCATGACCCTCCGGGTCTCGCCTCGGGAAGGTCACCCCAGGGTCACCCGTTTGGGACCAGGCACGTCACCCCGCCGTCCGACGCACCCCGAGCGCCGACGGGCGCAACCAGTCTGTCGCCCAGGGTGACGCGCGCTCAGCCGAGTGCGATGACGAAACTGTCCCCGACCGGGCGACAGGATTTGTCCTCGCAGGGCGATACCAATGGCAGGCCTTCACCCGTATCCTTGAATCCACTGGCGCCCTGGGAGCACGACGCTCCTCGCGTGAAGCGCGGCCAGTCGTCGACGAGCACACCGATCGTGCTCGCTCGGACGTCAGACGTCCCAACAATGCGGATTCGGAGACGACGATGATGTCGAGTTTCCAGCGCCCGAAGGATTCCTGGTCATCCGCTGCCTCCGGGTTCGCCCGCGGGCCACCCGAGCGAAGCGTTCCCCGGAAGACGGTTCCTCGTCAGACCAGCCACCCATCCTATCGGGAGAAGAACGAGAATGGCGAAACACTACGGCAGAATCACGCGCATAGCAGCCACCGGGCTCTCGGCAGCGGCGTTGGGCCTTTCGCTGCTCCTGCCCGCCAGCGCGTTCGCGTGGGACGGAGGAAGCACTCCCTCCATCACCCTCACGCGGTCCTTCGACGGTAACCAGCTCGCGATCCAGGCGGCCAAGAACAAGGCCGAGCAGTCATCCGACCAGAGCTCGAGCAACTCCAACGCGTCCACCCAGACCGGCACCCTGACCCAGAGTCCCGAAAGCGATCAGTCAGCGTGGGCGTCGGCGCCGGCCACGAACTACGCGAATCCTGACGTGTCAAGCCTCGCCCTGAACGATGCGCAGAGCGGAGACGCGATGGCCTACGGCCCCGCGACCTTCATCGGCATCAGCTCATCGCAGAGCTCCTCGGCGAACGCGAACGGCAACGCGACTTCCAGCATCGACACCGGCAACGCCAACACCTACTCCGGTGATGCCAAAGCTAACGGCGGCGACACCGGTAACTCCAGCGATCAGCAAACCGGCGATGGCGGATCCTCCGTCGCGGTCGGGGCCGCGGTAAACGCCGCGAACCCGACGTACGCCACCAACGGTAACGCCACCGGTGGCAACGGCGGTAACGGGACCAGCGGCAACCCGTCCTGCACCAACGGCGCCGTCTCGGCCACGTCGAATAGCAGCGCGTCAGCCTGGTGCAAGGCCGCTTCCGAGGCCGAAGGCGGCGATGGTGGGAAGGCGGCGCCCGACGCGTCCGCGAAGACCAACGATTACGCGAACGCGGCCGCGACCTCCGGCACCGGCGGCAATTCCGGTAACAACAGCGCCACCAACACAAGCGGCTCGGCGAACGGCGGAACAGCCGGATCCGCGGCCCAGGGCGGCAACACTGGCCTAAACACCAGCACCGCCGTCGTCGCGGGTGGCATCTCGGGCAACTCGCTCTCGGTGACCGCCACGACGTCGGGGAATGCCTCGGCGACGACCGGAAGCGCGACGAACAACGGTAGCCCGTCGTCGTCCGCCTCCGCGTCGGCCTCGCAGACCGCGACCCCCTCGATCTCCCAGACCCTGACCGCCAATCCGTATCTGAGCGGCACCCTTGGCCAGACAAGCAGCCAGACCAACAAGTCGGGTCAGTGGTCGACCAACACGGCGTCGCCGTCACAGAAGGCGTCCAACTAATAGAACGCTCTGTGAGGAGGGTTGGGGCACCCGCGCGGTGCTCCGACTCTCCGGATTCGCGGCGAAGGCCGGCTTCTCACGCTGGTCGGCCTTCCCCGCGCTCCCCACTCGGCAGAGACGCGAATCCCGCCAAAGCGAGATCCAGGAGGTTGCGAAGTTCATGAAGAGCCGATACGGATGGGCCGTCGCGGCCGCCAGCCTCGCCCTCTGGGTTCTCGCCCCGATTACCTGGACCCAGGCGGTCCACGCGAGTATCTCTTCTTCGATCACCCACGGGCACTCGAGCACCCAGGCAGAGGATCTCGGCCCGGGAACGGATTTTTGGACGTCGGTCCTGGGCAGTGGCGGCGCCGAGGTCCCGAATTCCACCTGTGACTCGTCGCCAACGCCGTCGCCCGCGCCGGCCACCAACGCCAGCGGAAGCATCGCTCCGTCGCCCGCCAATCCGACCGCGCTGGAACAGACGTTTCGCCTGTGCGGCAGCGCGGCCCCGGATACGCAGCGGGCCATCGAGCAACTGATCGCCGGTCGGAGCTTCAGCGCCACCCTGGTCAGCCGATCGGACGGCTGCGCCGACCTGACCGTGACGGTATCGCCGGACTCCGGCCTTGGATCGATCGGGCAACAGAGCACCAATCTGAGCGTGGCGTCGGGGACCCGGGGCACGATCCTCGTTCGGATCGTTTCGCAGAACGGTGTGACCCACGTCACCATCGGACCGGGTAATTGAGCGTCGCGAGTCGACGAGAAGAACGAGCGCAAGGGGGCGCGATGATAAAAGGATCAGCGCGCGGGGGCTTCAGGCCAGCCGTCATCGACCATCTCGGCTTCGCCTTCAGGAAGCCGCTCCCGTCCATCCCCTCACCCGAGGTAAGGCACGGCCTTCATTCGATCGTGGCGATCACGACTGCCCTGGCGCTCATCCTTTCGCCACTTTCGATGCGGGGCGCGTTCGCTGTCAGCCCAATCGGGGCGACCGCCCAGACGAGTGCGATCGCGGTGATGGCACCGGCTGCCCCGTCCTCTCACGCCGCGGCGCCCAGCGGTGGCACCGCCTCCTCGACGGCAAGCCCGAGCGCGAGCGACCACCGACAAGGCGACGGACCGTCGAGCGGCCATCCGAAGCATCCCGAAGTCGGCGCGACGGCGTCGATGAAGGGAATGGTGGCCGCGCTGATCCACGCGACGACCTTGACCGCGCCGACCGACGTCAAGGCGACCGACGGCGATAACGAAACGTCGGCGCGCCCGCACGATCCGAAGGCCTCCGACCCGAAGTCGGCTGATGCCAAGTCGACTGATACGAAGGCGTCTGACGCGCACACGACCGACGCGAAGAACGCCGCCTCGACGGCGAGCGCCGCGACGTCGTCCAATTCGAAGACGCAAGTCTCCCAGTCGACCGACTCCAAGACAAGCGATGCCAAGTCCGCCAACGACCCGGACGGCAAGACCTCCGCCTCGACGGCGAAACCGTCGGCCAACCCGACCGCCGCGGCGAACGCCCCCGCCAACAATGGCACGACAAGCGCCAGCGCGCCGGCCGCTTCCACGCCGACGACCCAAAATCCCACGCCCGTGGCACCGAGCACGACCACCTCGGCCGCCGCGCCAACAGCTCAGTCAAAGGCCACCGCCGCCCCGACCGCGTCGGCAACCGCGAACGCTCCCTCCGCCCCCAGTCCGAGTGCAACCGCCGCCGTGAAGACCGATGCGGCGTCGAGCCCTAGCCCGTCTTCCGCGAGCCCGGTTCCGACGGCCGCCTCGTCCGCCGCGTCGCCGTCCGCCACGGCTAGCCCGGCCCCGTCCGCCAGCCCGGCCTCTTCCGCGAGCCCCGCATCGGCGAGTCCGGCCGCGATCGCACCGGCCACCGCGCCAAGCCAGGCTCCGGTGACCCAGGCCACGAAGGCGCCCACGTCACTGTCAACCGCTGCGATCGGAAACGTGTGCGCGTCCAACCAAGTCGTCTCGAACGTCGTCGCCACCTGCCCCGGCAGCGCCAAGGCGACGATGGCCAATTCCGGAAATGCCGCGGCGCAGGGCTCCTACGCCCAGACCGGCTTGAATAACGCGCAGGTCGCCGGCGCCGGCGCCGTCGGTGGAACCGCTCCGGTGGTCGTTCAGAACTCGAGCTCGTCCCGGGTCAACGACACCGGTTCGGCGAACTCCCAGACCGGCCTGGCGAACGCGCAGGGAGCATCGCCTGGCGCGGCGGCCTCCCCCACCGCCGGCGCGGTCGGCGCCACCTCCGGCAACGCCAGCGCGAACGGCTTGAGCGCTCAGAACACCGTCACGAACAACACTCGCGCGGCGGTCGTGGTCGGTGGGGCGAACAACGCGGAGGTCAACGTCACCTCGAGCAGCCAGGTCACGGTGACCGATAACGGCGCGGCGAGCGCGACGTCTGGCGCCGCGCTCGCGAGCCGCGCGTCGAACGCGACCGGCTCCGCGGCGACGGCGACCCTGGGCGTGACCAGGGCGGTCGCCAGCGCGTCGATGCCCGCCATGGTGGGAACGACCACCCGAATCAACCCGCACGGCTTGAACGCGTCGAACGCGTTCCAGGGCACGCTCAGCACGACGTCGACGAGCGCGCCGACCGGTCCGGTGACGATCAATCACACCGAGGCAGTCACCATCGCGGATAACGGCAACGCGGCCGGCACGTCCACCGGAGCTTGCACCGGATTCGGCTGTAACCTGCCGGCCGCCGGCCTGACCGGCCGGAGTCCGGTCGGAACGGCCGCGTCGAAACCGAGCTCCGGAGTTGCCCGGGCGACGACCGGCTCCGCCACCGCCCGGGGACTGGTGGCTCAAAACACCGTAAACAACCAGGCAAGCGTGAAAGTCCACATCAACGGGTCCAACTACGGGATCATCAACGTCGTGATCCAGACGGTCACCTCGATCGCCAACTGGGGCAGCGCCGCCGCCCAGTCCGGCTCCGCCGCGGCGCTGGGAGCGGCCACCGGCGGTCCGACCTTCGTGAGTCCGGTCCCGTCGCCGCTGGGTACGACCAGCGACAACGTCCAGGCGACCGGCGCATCGGTCACCAACCGAGTCGGCTTGAATTCCTCGATCTCGATCAGCACGCCGGGCGACAACCGCAACCCGATCCAGATCTTCGTGCAACTGCTGACCAACCTGACCAACCGCGGCAGCAGCCAGGCATTCTCCGGAACGGTTCAATCGATCGGCTCGCTGACCGGCAGCGGCACCTCCGGCAACGACCCGACGGCGAGCGCGACGAGCGGATCGGTCGACGCCACCGGCCTGCAGGTGCAAAACCTGGTCAATCTGTCGTCGGACGTGTCGATCAACATCGGCGGCTCGAACTACGCGCCGATCGACGTGTACCTCCTGCTCGAAACGCGAATCCAGAATCTCGGGCAGGCGCTCGCGGTCTCCGGCGATGCCCGGACTCTCGGCGGCGCCACCGCCCAAACGTCTGCACCATCATCCAGCGGATCGTCTTCCTCGTCGACGGGGAACGCCTCGACGACGGGAGCCGTTGGCACGGGAACGGTCAGCGCGATGACCGGCGGCAGCTTGGCGAGCGCCGACGTGAGCGTGATCGAGGCGACCAACGCTCAGACGGCCGCCGTTTCCGCGACGACGCCTTACCGCGCCGCGCTGAACGCTGCCAGCTACGCTTTCAACACGCAAGGAGTGGCGAGCGCGAATTCGGGCGCCGCTTCCACCGGTCCGCTGCCGGTCGGATCGGCGACCGGCCAGTCCTCTCCGCCCGGCTCGTCGACTGCCCGGCAGGTCGGCGGCATCTCCGGAGCGATCGGCACCGGCGCAACTCCGGGTAATAGCCCGAGCCTCGGTTGGCCAATCTCAAGTGCCAGTGAATCGGGATCGAACCAGAACGGTGTTTCGGGCTCGGTCGTCGGACCCGGTGTGGTCGATCTCAGCCTGTGGGCCGCCCTGCCCGACCCCGACGTCCCGCCGATGCCCGGCCAGAGCGTGACACACCGATCGAAGGTCACTCGCGCCCAGACGACCGCGTCTCGGGTGGCGACAACGTCGACGTCGATCTTCGAGCTGCAGCCGGTGCCGGAGCTGATGCCCCCGGATGCGCCCGCCCAGCAGGTGCAACTCCGCTCGGCGAGCCCATCCGTTGCGCCGAGCTCGTCGGTACAGCGCACGACGGTCCCGGCGGCCCACGGCACATCGTCCGCCACGGCCGCGGCCACCAGCAACGTCTGGGTGACCCCCATCGTCATCCTCGCGCTCATCCTGGTGGCGGCCGCCGGACTCGGCACCATCGCCTGGCGCCGTCGGATGCCGCTGGGTGAGATGATTCAAACTGCGCTCGGCTCGATCAGCCTGTGGTAGAAGGGGGAGATCCGATGCTCTCGCGAAGACGGATCACGCGGATCCTCGCCGCGTTCGTCGGCCTTCTGCTGTGGGTTGGCCAGTCGGCGCCGCCGGCGGCCGCGGCCGGCACGCAGCCGCCTGGCGATCACATCACCCTGACGAGACTGGTCGCGCAGAAGGCGATGTCGGCCGACGCGAGCGGCCCGGTCGAGCTGGACGCTTCGGCGACGTACCAGCTCCAAAGCGCCCCCCGGGCCTTCGTGCTGCTGTTCATCTTCAAAGACAACGCCGCGACGGCGACCGAAAGCACGGCGTCGAGGAAATGGGTCAACGCGGGCACCGGACAGGTGAGCCTCTCCACCAGCTTTCAGCCGGATTCCGGGATGCACACCTGGACCGTCGTCGCGGCCGTGTTCAAGGACGATCAAACCCTGCTCGCCTGGACCGCGACCCAGCCGTTTACCCTCGGCCAGTGGCCGGGGCGCAGCTTCTTCGACAAAGCCCTGATCGATCGGCGCTCCGGAGACTACAGCCAGGCGGTCGACGATCTAACCTCGGCGATTCAGGTGGCGCCGCAAACCGGCCAGTACTACTGCTGGCGCGCGGACAGCCGGGTCCATCTCGGTCAGTACGATCAGGCAATCGCGGACTACGGGCGGGCCTTACAGTTGACACCGGATGATCGCTCGTGTCAGGTGGGACTTGGCGTCGCGCTCCTCTGGGCCGGGAAGCAGCAGCAGGCGGTCTCCGATCTCACCTCGGTGATCGACGCGAGCCAGCGGGCGGACCGCTGGACTGTCCTCGCCCTCCGCGCCCGGGGCATCGCCTTCGCCGACCTGGGCCAGTACTCCGACGCCATCGCGGATTACCGGGAGTATTTGCGGCTCGTTCCCACGGCATCCGATCAATCCCAGATCAACAACTGGATCGTCGACCTTCAAACGGCTGTATCCCAAAATAACAGCTCAGCAGGCTCGGGTTGAGTTGAGAAAGATGCTCCGTCGTGTTGCATCCAATCCAACGCTACCGGATCGCGAAGGGGTGGACACAGTCGGAACTGGCCCGGCAGGTGGGCGTCAGCGTCAACACCGTGCAGGCCTGGGAGCGGGGAGCGCGGATTCGTCCCAGCAATCTCATCCGCCTGGCGGCAGCCCTGAGCGTCGAGCCGCTGACCCTGCTCAACGAAATCGAAGAGTGGCGTGACCAGAACTTTCGCACGCGACCGTAGGGCCCGACCAGAGTCGCTCGCCGCCCTTCATCGGCGCCGAGGGAGGAAAAAGCGTTGACGTGCACCAGATTGACTCGCTGGCTCTCCATCACCGGTACCGCGATCCTCCTCTCTACCGCTATACTGGCATTACCGTCGACCCGGCTCTACGCGGCGAACCCGGCCGCGACGGTGATCGCGCCGGTCCAGGCGCGACCGGTTTCGGCGGGAACGGCGATCGGATCGATTGTCGGCCATCCGGCGAGCCCGACCTCGTCTCATTCTCCAGCCTCGGGAGTAGCAAGCGCGATCATGGACCTCCCGGTTGCCGCTCTCAGCCGGCCGGCGAGCACGGGCGGCGGACGCTCGGGCTCACCCTCACCATCGACGAGCCCCGACCAGTCGATGCTGGTCGTCCGACTCGCCGAACAAGACCTGGCGTCGAGAATCGGCATCCCGCCCGGTCGAATCAGCCTGGTGAGCGCGACCCAAACATCCTGGGCCGATGGCTCCCTGGGAGCTCCGCGGCCGGGCCTGACCTACTCCCAGGTCGTGACCCCTGGCTATCGGATCACCCTCGCCGCCAACGGCCGGACGTACGTCTATCACTCCGATACCGGGCGCCTGGTCGTCTACTGCGGCGCGCGGTGACGTGCCACCCGGACCAGCGTTCCGGGTGTATGATCGTCGTCGATCATCGCCGAACGGTGATCGAACTCATACACCGGAGCTGATGACGTGAAGATCGCGGTACGCGAAGGGATGGTACCGGGCGCGACCCTGGAAGAAAAGCTCACCCTGCTGGACGATCTCGGCTACGACGGAATCGAGTTGCACCAACCGTCCTCGCTCGACCGTGGCGTCGACGACCTGTTCGGACTCTTCGGGAGACACCGCGTCCGGCCGACGACGATCGACGGCGCGCGGAAGCTGCTCGATCCGGATCCGGTGGAGCGACAGGCCTCGCTGGCGCTGCTACGTCGGCGACTGGATCTCTGCGGCAGGCTCGGCGCGACCGCCGTGCTGGTCGTTCCGGTCTTCGGTAAGCCGTTGGTCCCGGATCTTTCGCCCTGGCGCACGGCCGTGGACGTCGAGAAAGAGCTGCTGCTTGCCGCCCTGACCGAGCTCGTCGCCGATACCGAGCGCGCCGGCGCGCCGATCATGCTCGAGCCGCTCAACCGTTACGAGACCCACTTCGTCAACACCCTGGAGCAGGGGGCCGAGTTCTGCCGCCGGGTGAATCGACCGGGGATTCGGATCATGGCGGACTTCTTCCACATGTCGATCGAGGAGGCCGACATCGCCGAGAGCATTCGCCGGTCGGCACCGTTCATCCGGTACGTCCACGTCGCGGACAGCAATCGCCAGCAGCCTGGCCGTGGGCACCTCGACTTCCTGCCCGGCTTCCGGGCACTGAAGCAGGCCGGTTACGACGGTTACCTCGGCGTCGAGTGTCGGCTGGTCGGACCGCCGATCGAAGCCCTGAAGGAAGCCGCGATCCACCTACGGAAGCTGTGGGCGGAAGCGTAAGACACATAGTTCTCTCTTTTCTCTTCCCAAGGTGACAAATCTGTCCCACGGAAGGCGACAAAACCGTCTCGCCAGGGTGATTCCCACCCTGGCTCGCTCCGCCTATCCTTGAGTCCACCGTAGCGTCCGCTCAACGATTCGAGCGCTCGCTTCTCATCCAATTCGGAAATGCTCCCGCGCCATCGCGATCGAGCAAGGAGTAATGATGCTCCGAGCAACGCTGCTGACTCTCCTGGGACTCGTCACCTGCATCGCGCTGATCTTCACCGGCTCGCTCGTCACCCATTCCACCTCCCGCGCCTCGGCTCAGGGCGGCACCTATTCCGTGTTCCTTCCACTCGTCTACGGACCGGTCTCTTGCACGGTCGCGCCCAAGCTGCTGGGACCATCGAACGGCAGCCAGACCGGCACTTTGACGCCGCTCTTCCAGTGGGTGCCGATCAACGACCCGCAGGCCACGTCCATGACCATCCAGGTCGCGACCGACGGCTCGTTCAGCAACGCGTCGCTGGTCGCCCAGGTGAGCTTCGACCCCTCGTCGGCAATCTGGACGACCGGTCAAACCCGGTTGCCCGGCAATCTCAACCCGTCGACCGTCTACGATTGGCGAATCCTCCTCACGTGCGGCGCCGGCCAGACCCTCGCTTCGGCATCCTGGTCGCTGACCACGGCGGGACCGAACGGACCACTGCTTCCCGCGCCGAATCTGGTTTCGCCTCCTTTCGGGGCGATGCAGCAATCTCCGGATTCGCTGACGCTCGTCTGGCAGTCGGTTCCGGGCGCGATCGATTATCTGGTGGTCTGGTTCCCGGCCGGGTCGAACGCGGTCAACTTCACCTACGTGGCCGATACCCAGACCGGCACGAACCAGCAGGTGACGATCGGCTCGCTCGCGCCGAACACCGAGTACCAATGGTACGTGCAGGCCAGGAACTATTACGCCGACGGTTACGGCCAGGGACAGCCGTGCTCGAGCACGCCGTGCCTGATCCAGCCGTGGCAGTTCACGACGGCCGCGGCGTCGGTGTCATCGCTCGCCAGGCAAACGACAAGCTTCCCGCGCGCGACGTTCGTTGGCGCCCGGGTGGCTGCTCGGCCCGTCAGGTAGCCGACGACTCTCTCCTAGCCCGAACGTCTCTATTGTGCCGGCCGGCGGACCTGCCCTATAATGCGCGAGTACCGCCGGCCGTCAGTCGCACTGGGTGGCGAGCTCGAAACGCCACGCGAGACGCGCCGCGCCAAGTGGTGGGGTTGGGTGTGCTCCACGCCTGGATCGGCTACGTGGATGTGGCCCCGGTCTCTCTCCAACCGCATCGAACAACCTAGCCATCGCTCAACGAGAGAGGTAGGTGGGTGCCCGTCCGGTATCGCCGAGTCGTCGAATCGAGAATCATCCGCGTAGCGA
>JAJPKB010000077.1 GCA_021323915.1 Chloroflexota bacterium
CCCGGATCGCCGCGCGGACGCGCTCCGGCGTGAAAGGAACCTCGTGGAGCTCGACGCCCACCGCGTCCCGAATTGCTTCCTGCACCGCCGCGATGCCCGGGGTGATCGGCGGCTCGCCTACGCCCTTCGCCCCGAATGGACCGTTCAGCGTTGGAACTTCGACCAGCACCGACTCGATGTCGGGCAGGTCGAGCGCGGTCGGAATGTGATAGTCGAGGAAGCCCGGGTTGAGAATCCGCCCGTTCGGCGCGTAAGCAAGCTGCTCCCAGAGCCCCCAGCCGAGGCCCTGCGCGGCCCCGCCTTCCATCTGACCTTCCACCGCCATCGGATTGATCGCCTTTCCGCAGTCGAGCGACCCCACGACCCGTCGCAGCCAGACCTTCCCGGAATCCGGGTCGACCTCGGCCTTGACGATTTGCGCCGCGATCGTCGTCGCGCTCGGCTCCTGGGCGAAGCTGCCCTTGCCGGCAATCGGGCCGCCCTTGGTCTTATTCGCCTGCTGGGCGACCTGCGCCATCGTCACCATTCGATCGGGCGCGCCCTTTACCGATACCTGATTGTCCCGTAGCAGCAGGTCGTCCGGTCGCGCCTCCAACATCTCCGACGCCACTTCGAGCACGCGCTCTCGGATCTCGGTCGCGGCGCGCTTGACCGCGTTGCCCATGCTGAAAGTGATCTGGCTGCCGCCGCTCCCCGGAGCGATCGGCGCGGCATCGGTATCGCCGCGCACCACCGATACTTTGTCGACCGAGACGCCCACGACCTCGGCAGCGATCTGCGCCATGGCGGTATCCGTCCCGGTCAGATCCATCAGGCCGGAGAACACCTTGAGCGACCCGTCTTCTTGAATCGAGCAGAGCGCGCTCGCGGCGCCGGCCCCGTTCGTCCACTCGCCGATCGCCACTCCCCAGCCCTCGTTCGGGCCCTTCTGCCGACTCGACCAGCCCGCCTCTTCCGCGACGCGCCGGATTACTTGCTTGAAGTCGACTTCCTGACCTTCGCGCATGTTCATGACTCGAAATTCGACCGGGTCGATTCCCAGCTTACGGGCGATCTTGTTGAGCTGGGCTTCCGATGCGAAGCTCGCCTGGGGGCCGCCCGGCGCGCGGTAGGCGCCGGTGGGCGGCTTGTTCGTCACCACGTCGTACCCGTGGTATTCGACGTTCGGAATATCGTAAACGCCCTTTACCCGGGCGGTCGCCCAGGAGCCATTTCCCTGGACGCCGACGTCCCACAGGCCGAGCGCCTTGCGCGCGAGAATCTTGCCATCCTTCCGAACGCCGGTCTTGATCGTCATCACCAGGCCGGGGGCTGGCCGCCCGTCCAGGAACTCCTCCTCGCGGTTGTAAACGATCTTGACCGGGTGACCGGTCGCCTGGGACAGCATAACCGCGTAGGTATCGACCACGCCGCCAAACTTCGCGCCGAATCCTCCGCCAATCGTCATCCCGATCACGTTGATCCGGTGAGCAGGAATGTCCAACGTCCGGGAGAGGTTGCTTCGGACCGAGAAGATGCTCTGGGTGCTCGTCCAGCAGGTCACCTTGCCGCTCGGATCGACGTCAGCAACCGCGACCTGGGGCTCGATGTACGATTGGTGCGCCCGCGGGATCACGTAGGTATCTTCGAACACGTAATCGGACTGCTTGAATCCGGACTCGACGTCGCCGTCCGCCCGATCGGTCGAGCGAAGCACATTCTTCAACAGCCCGCCGTCGGCAGCCTGGTATGGCTTGCTGCCGTCGTGAATCGTGGGAGCCTCGGCCTTCACCGATTCCCGCGGATCGATCAGGGCAGGCAGCACCTCGTACTCCACCTCGATCAGCGCCGTCGCCTCCTCGGCAACGTCCCGAGAGACGGCGGCAACCGCGGCGATTTTCTCCCCCTGGTACTTGACCTTGTCGTCGGCGAACGCCTTGAAGTCCATCGACGTGCCGTGAGCTTCGTCGACGATCCTGGCGACGCGCCCCGCCAGGCTGGCCTGGGTAAGGACCGCCTTGACGCCCGGCAGCGCCTCGGCCTTGCTGGTATCGATCCGCTTGATTCGCGCGTGGGCGTGCGGGCTGCGTAGGAAGGCGCCGTACAGCATGCCCGGCAGCTTCATGTCAGACGTGTACTTCGCCCGTCCGGTCACCTTGTCGAGCGCGTCAACCCGCTTGACTCGCTGACCAACGACGACGGTATCGGTCATTTCAGGATACCTCCACTTCTTGACTTTCGTCGAGGCACCGTAGGATGGCGCCGCGCCCTCGTACCCGGTCCGGGCGGGGGCTCGGGGGTGTCCCCGAAAATTACCCCAACCGGGTCGGGGTGGCGGGGCACCAATGCCGAATAGGTGCCCTGATCCTGCTTAGGAACGCTCGCTCGCGGCCACGACCGCCTCGACGATCTTCTGGTAGCCGGTGCAACGACAGAGGTTGCCGGCCAGCGCGAATCGGATCTCGTCTTTCGTCGGCTTGGGATTCTCGTCGAGCAGTGCTTTCGCCGACAGAATCATTCCTGGCGTGCAAATACCGCACTGAAGACCGCCATGCTCCATGAACTCTTCCTGAAGCGGGTGCAGGTGCCCGTTCCGGGCAAGCCCCTCGATGGTGGTCAGCTCCTTTCCCTGGGCGGCCATGGCGAACGTCATGCAGGTGGTGATCGGCTTGCCGTCCATCAACACCGTGCACGCGCCGCAGTCGCCGGTGGCACAGCCTTCCTTGGTGCCGGTCAAGTTGCACTGATCGCGAATCGCATCCAACAGCCGCGTGCGCCCCTCCACGACGATGTCGTAGTCCTGGCCGTTGATGCTCAAGGTGATCGGTTGCTTCATCACAGTCCTTTCACGGGAGTTCGTTTCGGTAACTCGCTACGCTCGCCACGTAGCGCTCCGATTAGCGTCGGCCGGCCGCCCTGGCCCCGGTCAGGCGGCGTTTTTCGCTCGCTCCACCGCTTGCCGGATCGCTCGCCGCGTCATCAGGTCGCACTGTTCGCGGCGGTACTCGGCCGACGCCCGGACGTCCGAGATCGGTCGCGCCGCGCGTGCGGCGGCCTGACCGGCCTGGGCCAGCAGCGCGTCGGTGACTGCCTGCCCCTCGAGCAATTGCTCGGCCTCTCGGACGCGGATCGGCGTGGGGGCGACCGCCCCCAGGCATACCGTCGCTCGGCGAATGACCGAGTCGCCCGGTCCTAGGGTGATCGTCGCGGCCACGCCGACCATCGCCAGGTCCATCGCCGGCCGCGTGTATAGCTTGATGTACACCCCCGACGTGCGCGGCGCGGGCGCGGGAATCTTCAAGTCCACCAGCAGCTCGTCGGGCCCGAGCACCGTCTTGCGGACGCCGGTGAAGAACGACTCCAGCGGAACGGCTCGCTCGCCGCGAACGCTCGCGATGCGGGCCACCGCTTCGAGCGACACCAGCGACGGGATAATGTCGGCAGAGGGGGTAGCCGTGCAAATGTTGCCGCCAACGCTGCCGAGATTGCGAATCTGGATCGAGCCGATCTCGCGCGCACCCGTCGCCAGGTGCGGATATTTATCCAGGACAACCTGGGAGGTCTCGATTCGCCGAAGCGCGGTCGCGGCCCCGAGGGTCAGCCCGGCCTGGGCATCGAATTCGAGCGTATTGAGCTCGGGAATTCGACGCACGTCGATCACGAAGTCGGGCGTGAACAGGCCGTCTTGCAGCTGGAGCATCAGATCGGTGCCACCTGCAAGCACCTTCGCCTTCCCCTGGTGCTCGGCCAGAAGGCCGAGCGCTTCCGCCACGGTCGAGGGGGCAAGATAGGTGAAGTCTTTCACGGGTTCTCAGTCCTCATACGAAGCTCTGGAGGTGCGATCACGGTAGAGCATTATAGCAAGAGGAAGGATAGCCGCCAACTGAAAGGAAAATTACCTCGCCGGTGTTGTAGAATCAACCAAGTGATAACACCTGCCGCTCGGGAGCAGTTGATGGTACGAGTCGGGATCGTCGGCGCGACCGGCGTCGTCGGTCAGCAGTTCGTGGTAGCCCTCCAATCTCACCCCTGGTTTCGGATCTCCTGGCTGGCCGCGTCGGAACGTTCGGCCAATCTACGGTACGCGGAAGCCATTCGCGATCAGAAATCCGGCGCTCGGCGCTGGTTTTGCGCCGAGGAGCCGTCCGGCGAGGTGCTCGATCTGACCGTCGAGTCGACGAGCCAGTTCGATCCGAGCCGAGTCGACCTCGTCTTCACGGCGATCGAGTCGGATCAGGCGCGCGAGCTCGAGCCGATCATCGCGCGAACCACGCCCGTGGTCAGCACCGCCTCCGCCTTCCGCTACGAGCCCGACGTTCCCTTGATCATCCCGGGCATCAACTCCGATCACCTTGGCCTGATCCGAAAGCAACAGGAGCGTCGTGGCTGGCAGGGATTCATCGCGCCAAACCCCAACTGCACAACCGTGGGATTGGCGATCAGCCTTTGTCCGCTGCAAAGGCGATTCGGCATCACGAGCGTGCTGATGACGTCGCTCCAATCGATGTCCGGAGCCGGGCGCAGCCCCGGCGTCATCGGCCTGGATATCCTCGACAACGTCATCCCGTTCATCCCGGGCGAGGAAGAGAAAGTCCAGGTCGAGAGTCGGAAGATCCTCGGCTCGTTCAACGGCGAATCCGTCTCCCCCGCGCCGTTCGGCGTGTCCTGCACCTGCACCCGGGTGAGCGTGTCCGAAGGACACACCGAGACCGTGTTCGTCGGCCTCGACCGTCCGGCCAGCGTCGAGGAGGTTCGAGACGCGTTCACCTCTTTCGTCCCGGACTTTCCCGACGAACGCTTACCATCCGCGCCGCGCCGGATGATTGTCGTCAACGACGACCCGTATCGGCCGCAGCCTCGACTGGATCGGACGGTCGACGATGGGATGGCCACCGTGGTGGGAAGAGTTCGCCCCGATCCGGTGCTGCCGAACGGCGTCAAATACGTGCTGGTCTCGCACAACACCAAAATGGGCGCGGCGAAGGGCTGCGTGCTCGCCGCCGAGGTTATGGTCAAGGAAGGCTACCTTCCCGCTCCATGATCGGCGAGCGATCGCCTGGTCTACCCGGATGGCCGAGGTCGATGCCGACGCCGTCTGACGCCGGCCTGGAGGATGAGAGCAGTGAATGGAAACGATCGATCCGCGAGTGACCCCGGTTCGGTGGGGAACGTCAGGCCGGTTCTGACCGGCGATGGACCGGCCTCGATGATGGCCGCCGCCATGGGAACGTCGGGGATGGCGGGTCCAGCGATGAGCGTGCCGACGCGTCCCAACAGCGCCGTCGGCGCCATCGCGATCTCCGAGGACCTCGCCCTTCCGACCTCGACCACGGTGAAGGCCAGCAATCGCCTGTACGAGCGCTACCGGGTAAGCGTCCGCGAGTACGTGACCTTCCACGAACAGGGGTTTCTCGTCGTCAAGGGGCTGGTCCCGCTCGACGATGTCGCCAAGCTCGCGGGGCACGTCGACGACCTGATTTACGGACGCTGCGAGGTCCCCGGCCTCGAGCCCCCACCGCCCGGCGCTTCGGTCGCCGAGATCGAGCAACGCTATCTGCGGATTCACATGCTCCACCGCGTGCTGGAGATTCACGAGCGATTTATGCTCCACCCGCGGATCCTCGACGTGCTTGAAGCGTTGATCGGCCCGGACGTGATGGCGATGCAGACGATGCTGTTCATCAAGCCACCCGGCGGCGCGGGCCAGGGATTCCACCAGGACTCGTACTACATCCCGACCGTTCCCGACACCCTGTGCGGCGCCTGGCTTGCGATCGACCGCGCCGACGAGGAAAACGGCTGCCTCTGGTTCACCGTGGGATCGCAGCACGAGCCGATCTACCCAACCACCGACCATCGCGGACGAAACCACGGCGATTCGCTCGCGGATCTCGAGGCCGTCGAAAACGTCAGCCACACTGACGACGAGGTCAACACGCTATCGCGTATCGCCCGCAAGTACCCCGGCCGCGAGGTGCCGGTGATCGCCGAGCCGGGCGACGTCGTGTTCTTCGCCGGCCACATCCTGCACCGATCGCATCGCAATCGCTCGGCGAGCCGCTTCCGCCGCTCGTTCGTCGGCCACTACGCCAACGCTCGATCGTACACTCGTTGGGGATCACGGACCGGAGCGCAGACAAACGATCAGCACATCCTCGCCCGCGGCTCGACCCACCTGCCTTTCGGCCTGCCCCGGTTCGGAACGCCCTGCGCCGCCAACCAGCCTGGACCGGAGGAGATGACGAATGGCGGCGACATGATGGATATGCTGGCCAACGACGACATGCTGGAAGCCAGCCCGGTCGACGAGCGCCGAAACGATCCGGACGCGCACCGGGATTAGCGCAAAACCGAGGCTGATCTCCCGTTCACGGCGCCGCACCCCGTGCCCCGCCCGGGCGCGGGTGGTCAGTCGGCGCCGACCGGTGCGTGCGGGCCGGGCTCCGGCGCTGGCGCCACGTCGCGGGTCGCGTAGA
>JAJPKB010000627.1 GCA_021323915.1 Chloroflexota bacterium
CGACACGGCGCCATCAGCATCGACCTTCTCATGGTCACCGCGGCGCTCGGCGCGGCGGCAGTCGGAGCCTGGATCGAGGGAGGAATCCTCCTCTTCCTCTTCTCGCTGAGCAACACCCTGGAACAGTTCGCCCTTCACCGCACCCGCCGCGCCATCGAGGCGCTGCTCGACCTTCGACCGGCCGAAGCAACCGTTCGGCGCCCGGATGGCGAGCGGCGCATTCCCGCCGCGGAGATCGAGGTTGGGGACGTCGTGATCGTTCGACCCGGCGAGCGGCTTCCCGCCGATGGCGTGGTCGTGCTGGGAACGTCAAGCGTGGACCAGTCGCCCATGACCGGAGAGTCGATCCCGGTCGACAAGGCAGCCGGGGACGCGGTCTTCGCCGGGACCTTGAACCAGGAGGGCTCGCTCGAGATCCGGGCGACGCGCCTCCCGGGAGATACGACCCTTCAGCGAATCATTCGCCTGGTGGAGGAAGCCCAGAACGCGAAGGCAAGCAGTCAGCGCTTCACCGATTGGTTCGGTCAGCGCTACACGATCGGCGTGTTCAGCGTCGCGCTGCTGGCGATCGTCTTCCCCTGGCTCATGCTCGGCGACGATCTGGATACGTCCTTCTATCGCGCCATGACGATCCTGGTCGTCGCTTCGCCGTGCGCGGTCGTCATCTCGATACCGGCGGCGATCCTTTCGGCGATCGCCCGCGGGGCGCGCGACGGCGTCCTGTTCAAGGGCGGCGCTCACCTCGAGCGCGCGGCGACGATCAGCGCCGTCGCTCACCGACGTGCGCGCGGCGGCGGGTATCGACCCGGACACCGTGTTACGCCTCGCCGCCTCCGCCGAGAGCCGGTCGGAGCACCCGCTGGCGCGAGCGATTACCGACGCCGCGCTTTCCCGAGGACTTCCCCTCTTGCCGTGCTCCGGTTTGGAAGCGATTGTCGGGAACGGGATCCACGCTCGACTCGAGGGCGCCGACGTCTGGGTGGGGAAAAGGGGTCTGATCGGTCGGCTGGGACTGGCCGTTCCAGCCGACCTGGATGCCTCGGCGGAAGAGCTCGCCATGGCTGGCAAGACGGTGATGTACGTCGCCGACCGGTCTCGGGTGCAGGGAATCGTCGCGGCGGCCGACTCGCTCCGCCCGACCGCGCGGGAGACAATCGAGCGGCTGCGGCAGCTTGGCATCGGAACGATCACCATGCTGACCGGGGACAACGAGGCCGTCGCCCGGACGATCGCGGGCCAGCTCGGCATCTCCCACGACGCCGAGCTTCTCCCGGAAGACAAGCTTCGGATCGTCCAGCGGATGCGCGGCGAAGGCGAAGCGGTCGCGATGGTCGGCGACGGCATCAACGACGCGCCTTCGCTCGCGACGGCGACGCTCGGCGTCTCGCTCGCCGGGGCGAGCACCGACGTGGCGCTGGAAACCGCGGACCTGGTGTTGATGGGCAGCGACCTGCGGCGGCTTCCAGAAGCTATCGACCTGGCGAGGCGAATGAATCAGATCATCCGCCAGAACCTGGTATTCGCCTTCAGCATGATGGCTCTCTTGCTGCTCGCGACGTTCGCCGTGTCGCTCCGCCTTCCGTTCGCCGTCGTCGGCCACGAAGGCAGCACGGTGCTGGTCATCCTCAACGCGCTTCGCCTGCTATCGACCGGGCGGTCGTCATCCTGACACCCCCGGACTCTGGCCGGGCCACGACCGGTTCGCCTCAGCCCTTGGGCGCGTTGTCTTTCAAGATTTGATTCGCCTTGGTCACGGCGTCGTCGAGCAGCTTCTTCGGATCCGCGGTGAAGTCGGTCATGACCCGGCTCATCACGTCCTTGTCGATCAAGTCGCGGACGGCGTCGTAACCGGCGACCGGCGACTCGATCATCGCGTACTGGAACCAGTCGAACATCTTGGCGTACGAATCCGCCGCGGCGCCCCACTTCGGGTCGGCCTTGTACGCGGCGACCACCTCGTCCTTGGCGCTCGCGCGCACCGGCAGGTAGCCGGTGTTGATCGCCCACTTCGCGGTCTGGGGACGCTCGCCGAGGAACTTGATGACCAGCCAGGCGGCAAGCTCTTTCTCCGGCGTCGTCTTGTACACCGAGATGCTGGCGCCGTAAAGGTTCACCGCCGGCTTGTCGACGTACGGGACGAGCGCGATGTCCCACTTGAACTTCTTGCCCTTGGCGATCGCGTCCTGGTAGAACGGAAGGCCGGACGACGAGCCAAAGACGAACAGCAGGTTGCCGTTCGCGAAGCGGTTCTGCTCGCCGAAGCGCTCGCTCGGCGGAATCTCGACCGCGGTCTTGGCCTTGAACATGCTCTGCTGCATCGCCACGGTGTCGACGCCGGCCTGGCTGTTGAAGACGTACGCCGAGCCGTCGGCGGCCAAGATCCGACCGCCGCGCGAGAAGACCATCGAGGCGAAGTCCGACGCGTCGTGCTTCCACGGATAGCCGTAGACGTTCTTGCTCGGGTTGCTCACCTTGGCGGACGCGTCCTGGAACGTCTTCCAGTCCTTCGGCGGCGCGTCGTAGCCAAGCTGCTTGATCTCGTCGGCGTTGTAATACATCACCTCGATCGACCGCTGGGTCGGCAAGCCGAGGCGCTCTCCCTTGAACTGCGGGTTGGCGTCGCTGTCGAGGAACGTCTGGAAGTAGTCCTTGAGGTCGGCGTCGCTCAGACCGTACTTCTTGCTGCTGATGAAGGGATTCAGGTCGATGACGGCGCCCTGGGCGCGGTAGAAGGCCGCCTGGTTCTGGTAAGCGACCGAGATCTCCGGCGGCTGGCCCGCCTGGATCGCCGCGTTGACCTTGTTGTAGACGTCGTTGTAGGACGCGCCGGCGATCTCGGCGCGCGCCTTGATCCCGAAGCCGTTCGACTTGTTGAACTCGTCGAGCATCGACTGCAGGAGATCCTGGTCTTTCTGGGGGCGGTTGTGCCAGTAGACCACCTCGACGTTCTTGCCGGTCAGGTCGATCGAGTCGACCATGGCGGAAGTCGTCGGCGGATTGGCGACCGCGACTTTCGCCGCGGTCGTGGCGGCGGGAGTTGCCGCCGCGGCCGGCTGGGCAGTCGCGGCGGCGGTCGGCGCGCTGGTCGGCGCCGGCGCGCTCGTCGCCTGGGCGGCCGGCTGGGTCGCCGCCGGCTGAGTCGTGGCGCTCGCCGCCGGCGCGCCTCCCTGCTGACAGGCCGCGAGGGCGCTGACCACGAGCAGGCCTCCCAGACCGACCAGGACCTGCCGCCGTGAAGCGGTGGAACGATGAAGCATGGGTCTCTCCTCCAAAAGGTTATCCCTTGATGCCCGACGTGATAATCGCCTCGGCAAAGTGCTTCTGCGTCATGAAGTAGAAGACGAGGACCGGCAGGATCACCAGCGTCGCCAGCGCCATCAGCAGCTGGGTGTTGGTGCCGCCCTCCCCGACCATGAATTGCTGCAGGCCGACCCCGATCACCCGCATGTTGCTGTCGCGCGTGACCAGCAGCGGCCACTTGAACTCGTCCCACGACCAGATGAACGTGAACAGCGCCAGGGTAATGACCGCGGGATAGCTGAGCGGGAGCATGACCGACCGGAGGTACTGGACGTGGCCGGCCCCGTCGATCTGGGCGGCGTCGAAGAGATCGCGCGGCACCTGCTGGAAGAACTGGCGCAGCAGGAAGATCCCGAAGACGCTCACCATGAACGGCACGACCAGGGCGGCGTAGGTGTTGTACCAGCCGAAGTTGAACATCAGCACTACTTTCGGAACCAGCACCAGATCGCTCGGCACCATGATCGTCGCCAGCACGACGACGAACAGCACGTTTTTACCGGGCAGATTCATCTGGGCGAACGCGTAGGCCGCCAGCGACGACGTGAACAGGACGCCCGCCACGGTGATCGCCGCGACGATCGCGCTGTTCGCGAAGTAGCGCAGGAAGAGCCAGGTCCCCCAGCTCTTGTCCCAGCCGACCTCTTGAATTGCCTGGGCATAGTTCTGCCACTGCAGCGTCTCGGTCCCGAGCGGCGGCCACGGCCACATGACGTTGTCGATCAGGCTGCCGTAGGACTTGAGCGAGGTCATCACCATGTAGACGAACGGACCCAGCGAGACGATCGCCCCCACGATCAGCACCAGGTAGATCAGCCACCGGTAGCGCCGCGGAACCGCCCGCGTCGAGGTGCTGGCGGCGATCGCCGGCGCTTCGCGCACCGGAATGCTGGCTTCGACCCGACTAGCCATAGACGACTTGCCGCCCCACGATTCGATTTTGAACGATCGTCAGGATGAGGATGACGAAGAAGAGCAGGAACGAGAGCGCCGCGCTGTAGCCGTACTGGTTGAGCCGGTAGAGCTGGTTGAAGATCAGAATGCTGGCCGTCGTCGTCGAATCGCTGGGTCCGCCCTGGGTCATGATGTAGATGTGGTTGAAAGCCTTGAAGGAGCCGATGACGGTGAAGATCAGGAGAAAGTAAGTGGTTGGAGAGAGGAGCGGCAGGGTGATGTGGCGGAAAAGCGCCCAGCTGCCGGCCCCGTCAACCCGGGCGGCCTCGTAGAGATCCTTGGGGATGTTGGCGAGCCCGGCCAGGAAGATCGTGACGTCGTAGCCGGTGAACACCCAGGTCGTGAAGACGATCAGCGAGATCAGCGCCAGGCTCGGTCCGCCGGCCCAGGCCGGCGGGGTGATCCCGAGGTCGCCGGCCAGGAGGGTGAAGATCCCATTCGGCTCGCTCAGCCAGCGGAGCGGCTGAAGCCCCAGGCCGCGGAGCACCGCGTTGATCGGGCCGGTGTCCGGGCTGTAGAGGTAGCTCCAGACGGCCGCCGACGCCACGGTGGACGTGATGTACGGAAGGAAGAAGGTGACCCGAAACACGTCGCGACCGCGGATCTTCTGGAACAGCAGGTACGCCAGCACCAGGCCGAGCGCCAGCTGGACCGGCACCGAGATTCCGGCGTACGTCGCGGTGATCAGCAGCGCGTGCCAGGCGTCCGGATCGCCGAGCGCGCGGGTGTAGTTCTCCAGGCCGATGAACTTGACGCAGCGCAGGCGCCAATCACAGCTGCTGATGTAGAGGCCATAGAAGATCGGGAAGAACTCGAAGACCAGGAGCAGAACACAGGCGGGCGCCAGGAAAAGGTACCCGAGGGCGATCTCGCGCTGTCGCCGAGCGCGCCGCGCTGCCCCGTGCCGGGTACGCGGAGCCAGGGACGAGGACTTCGGCAAGCCACCGACCGTCTCGGTTTTCAACGCGAGGCCCCACCTGCGACGACAGATCCATGCCTCGCGGGCTGGATGCTCATTCCTCTGGCGCTATCCTCTCGACCGCATCGCCGAGACTCAGTATCGACGACGAACGTTAACAACGAGCGTCCCGTAGGTAAACTGGAGGTTAACGCCCTTCCCGTACCGCGTGGACATTATACTACAAGCCGGTCCCCGCTCTTCAGGATACGTTCAGGACGGTCCGAGCCCCGTTCAGGAAACGGTCAGGGGCGATTCGGTATGCTCGTCTCGCGTGGGACTCGACGATACGACGGGGTTATCTCGCGCAGAAGACGACGAGGTGATCGACCATGCCAGGATGGGGACCGTTTGACCTGACCGGGAAGAACGCCGTGGTGACCGGCGGCGCGATGGGAATCGGCTATGGAATCGCATCGCGATTGGCGGAAGCCGGAGCGAACGTCTTGATCGTCGACCTTGACGGAGAGGCGGCCGAGGAAGCCGCCAGGAAGCTGGCGGAGCAGCCCGGCAAAGTCCGGGCGGCGCGGGCCGACGTGGCGCGGGACGACGCCGGGGAAGCGATCGTCGAGGGGTGCGTCGAGACCTTTGGCTCGATCGACATCCTCGTCAACAACGCGGGCATCTACCCCCAGGTCCCGATGCTCCAGATGACGACCGAGCTGTTCGACAAAGTGTACCGAATCAACCTGCGCGGCCTGGCGTTCTGCTCGAAGGCGGCGGCGGCGCGCATGATCGTCCAGGGACGGGGCGGCAAGATCGTCAACATCGCTTCGATCGACGCGATCCATCCGTCGATGGTGGGCCTGGCGGCCTACGACGCCTCGAAAGGGGGCGTCCTGATGTTTACCAGGAATTTCGCCCTGGAAGTCGCGCCGTACCAGATCCACGTCAACGCGATCGCTCCCGGCGGCATCGCCACCGAGGGCAGCAGCCGACCGCTCGCCGGCAGCGGAATGACCGCCGAGCAAATCAAGGAGATGACGGCCGCGTTCGCGCGGCAGATTCCCATGGGCCGAATGGGCGTTCCCGACGACATCGCCAAGGTCGCGGTCTTCCTGGCGTCGTCGGCGGCGGATTACATGACCGGCGAGATCGTCGTCGTGGACGGCGGCCGTCTCCTGATGTAAGCGAACGGAGGGCGCTCGGCTACCCGCGGTCGCCTTCGCCGGATTCCGATTCCCGGCGCCGACCGGTGAAGGTATCGAGGTAGGCATTGAGATCGGCGAGCTGGGCATCGCTGATCTGATCCGGTCCGTAGGCGGGCATCCCCCGGCGTCCATCGCGGATCGCGCGGTCGGCTTCGCGTCCGCCGCCCAGGGCGAGGTTACCGGGGGCGTTGCCGACCGCGCCGTGGCAGCGCGCGCAGCCGGCGGCGAAGTAGACCGCCGCGCCGCGCTGGACGGCGTTTCCGTTCGGGTCCGCCTGGGCGAGCTGAGCCATCGTCGGCGTCGGCACGGCCGGGGGATTCGCCTGGCCGTTCTGCAGCGCGCGGACGTAGCTCACCAGCTCCCAGATTTGCTGGTCGCTGTACTGGTCGCCGAATCCCGGCATCCCGGTGAAGCTCAGGCCATTCTTGGTGATCCAGAACAGCTCGGCGTCGCTCTTTTCCTTCGCGTCATGGCTCGTGAGATCGGTTGCCGGCGGATAGGTCGCCAGACCGAAGGCGCCCTTCCCGTCGCCGTTCGCGCCGTGACACTCGGCGCAGGAACCGGTGTAGGCGTCCCGCCCGCTGGCGATCGCCCGCGGATTTCCCGCGACCGGATTCTGGTCCTGACCGGCGTTCAGGCGCGCCGCGAACGCGATGACGTAGTGTCCGTACTGCTGCTCCAGCGGAAGATCCTGACGGTGCATGACGATCAACGGCGCGACGAACACGAGGCCCAACCCGAGCGCGCCAAGCGCACCGAGCGCGATTCCCAGGAGGATGGTGAAGCGCGA
>JAJPKB010000189.1 GCA_021323915.1 Chloroflexota bacterium
AAGCTCGAAGTGGTGGTGGATCGGGCTCATTTTAAACAGACGTCGACCGTGAGTCAGCTTGAAGTAGCCGACCTGAAGGATGACCGATACCAGCTCCACGACGAATGCAATCCCCACCACCGGCAGGAGTAATCCCCAGCGCGTCTGAATGGCCAGGACGGCCAGCCCGGCTCCGAGCGCCAGCGCGCCGGTGTCGCCCATGAAGACGCTTGCCGGATGGACGTTGTGCCACAGGTAGGCGAGCAAGGACCCGGCGACGGCAGCCGCGAAGGCCGCGGGAAGGACCAGACCACTGGCCAATGCCAGGACCAGGTAGGTTCCAAAGGCCGCGAGTGACGTCCCGCCAGCCAGACCGTCGAGGCCGTCGATCTCGTTGACGCCGGCCGCGCAACTGAAGATTGCCAGCGCCGCTAACGGAATGAACGCCCAGCCGAGGTCGATTGCGCCACTGCCCGGCAGGCGCTGGGTGCGGAGAAGCGGATCCTGGTAGAGCCACCAGGCGAGAATCAGGGCCATCAGGCCGTGCCAGACGAACTTGTATCGTACGCGAAATCCGACGCCCTGTTTGCTCTTCATGTTCGCATAGTCGTCCAGCGCGCCAGCGATTCCAAATGCCAGCATCGCCACGACCGGCGGGGCGACCGCGGTTCGGTCGGGCAAGATCAGCGCGCAGAGCACCGCGGGCGTGACGATGAAGAGCCAGCCGCCCATCGTGGGCGTGCCGGCCTTGACCTGATGGCTGCTGGGGCCCTCGAGACGGATCTGCTTGCCGAACTTTAGGCGTCGCAGAGCGCGGACGAGCACCGGCGCCCAGAGCATCGAGGCCACGAAGCTAATCGGTACAAGCGCGATGACCGCGGCTGAGCCCATCATTCTTCTCCAGGAGACGTTTGGTCGTTACCGCCGAATCGTTCGAGGACGTGGCAACGCCAGGCACCGCGCGCTTCTCGCCGTCCGGGCGACGCGACAACACCATACCACAATTTACATACCATTATTCTGCCTCGGGACCGACGGTGGAATCTGGTAATAGTTCAATAGTTGTTGAGCAATCGACTGGAAAACAGGAGCGGCGGCGGCCTCTCCCGATGGAACCTGACGGGGTGCGACGATCCAGACCACGATGACGAAGCGCGGGGCGTTCGCCGGAGCATATCCCGCGAAAGACGCAAGCTCCGGCGTCGCGCCAGCACTTCCGTCGTTGGCCCCGGGCGTTATGCCCTCGGCTCCCGCGACGGCGTATCCGGGCACTCGGGCCGCGCTCGCCTGGTCGTGGGTGGTTCCGTCGACGGTGGCGACAAGCATACGAGTCAAGCTCGAAGCGGTCTCTTTCCGAATAACCTGCCCTTCAATCGTCGGAAAATAAGCTCGATCGCCCGCGGATCCCCAGATTTTTTGGACGACGTAGGGTTTCATCATCGTGCCGCCGTTGGCGATCGCCGCGAAGGCGACCGTCATTTGAAGCGGCGTAGCCCACACACCCTGGCCGTACGCGTTGGTTATCAGATCGAAAGGAAGCCAATCGGCATCGGCGGGAAGGCGCAGGAGACCGCCGACCTCGCCGGGCAGCCCCGAGTTCGTGGACTGACCGAGGCCAAACGCCCGGGCGTACCGGTAGAAGCTCGGTGCGCCAACCCGAGCGGCTGCCCAGGTCGTGCCCACCTCTGAAGAAAGGGCCAGGGCCTGGCTCATCGTCTCCGGGCCAGGCGAACGCTGGCTCGAATCGCGAACCGATCCGCCAAGGTAGGTCAGAGTGCCGGTATTGACGAAGGAGGTATCCGGTGCAATCGAGCCGCTGTCAAGCGCAGCGGCAAACGAAATGAGCCTGAAGAGCGAGCCAGGCTCGGCAGCCTGATTGACCGCCGGAATGTTGAAAAGGGCGACGTTCGCCGGTGAGTACAGATTAGGATCGTCGAAGCGAAACGTTGGCACGCTCGCGAGGGCCAGGATCGCGCCGGAGTGGGGATCCAGGACGACGACGGTGCCGCCGCGTGCCTGATACTGGTCGACCGCGGTACGTAGCTCGCGCTCGGCGACCCACTGTACGTACCGGTCGAGGGTGAGGGTCAAGGTTGATCCATTGGTCGGCGCCGTGTACTTGTGCGGTCCCAGGGCGATCGCATCGCCGGCCGAATCTCGCTCGGCGATTAACTCCCCCGGCTCGCCGGCCAGGTCGTGGTTGTAGGCAAGCTCGATTCCGCTGAGGCCATTGTCGTCGACTCCGACGACGCCCAGTAGCTGCGCGGCGAGATTGCCCTGAGGATACGCCCGTTTGGGCTCCAATTGAAGAAAGAGGCCGGTGATTCCGAGTTGATCGATCTTCGTGGCGACGTCGTCGGGGAGCCACGCCTGGACGAGAGTTGGCGCGGATTGCTTTTTCGACAGCATCGCTTCGAGGGTTTTCGCGGGCCGTTTCAGCAACGGAGCTAGCACCGTAGCGACGTGGGCGGGATCTTCGATCTCGCCGGTGCTTGCATACAGCGACTGGTAAGTGACACTGGTCGCCAGGGGATCGCCGTTGGTATCCACGATATCTCCCCGGCGCGGCGGCAGCACGGTGCGCCGCCAGTGCTCGTCAGTCGCCATCGTGCTGAAATGAGCGCTCTGGAGGACTTGAAGCTCGACGAGGCGCGCCGTGAGAGAAAGCGCGATGCCGACGATCACCGCGGCGACGAGGTAAACCCGCCAGCGTCTCCGTTCGAGATCATTATCAGAGGTCGCAGCCGCCGCGCGCTCGAAGGTCGTCAACATACCACGTCGCTAGCCACCAACGTTTGACGCAGCCGGAAAAACCGGGCCCGTCGGAGCGGCGTTCACCAACGATGCGATTCGAGCGGTGATCCATCGCCATGCCCACGTGAGGGGCGACCCGGCGATGGGCGTGCCTGACACCGCGGACGGCGTGGGCGTCGGAACGGCCACCACCGGCCCGGTCGTGTACAGCACGCGACGCGGAGGGCCCATGTGGAGACGCGCGGTTGCCTCCCGGTCAACGCGGTCCAGAGACTCGAGCTGTGCGATCTGAAGCCGCAGCTGTTCGTTCTGCATCGTGAGCAGCTGCTGCTGGTTTTCCAAATCGGCGATGTCGTAGCCGGTCGTCGCCACATCGCTCGTCTGATTAAGGTACAACAAGCTGAGCGCAGCTCCAATGAGAAGCAACCAGATGAAGGTGCGGCGTCGGATCACCCGAGAGCCTCGGCCGGAGCCGGTCAACGCGCGGTCGATCGAAGGTACCTCCAACTCATGGACTAAGCGGCCCCGGGGAGCTTTTCGACCGCGCGCAAAATGGCGCTGCGGGCGCGGGGGTTGTAACGTAACTCCTCCGGAGTTGCTCGGACCCCACGGCGAGTGAGTAGCTTTACCCGCGGCCGATGTCCGCAGACACACACCGGCAATCCGGGCGGACAGGTACAGGTAGCCGCCTGCTCGACGAAGAAACGCTTGACGATGCGATCTTCGAGCGAATGAAACGAAATGATCGCTAACCGCCCCTTCGGAGCGAGCACTTCGATCGCCTGGGGAAGCGCGGTCTCGAGAGCTTCCAGCTCGCGGTTCACCGCGATCCGGAGCGCTTGGAAAGTTCGGGTCGCTGGGTGAATCCTGGCGCGGCGGTGACCGACGACTCGTTCGACGAGCTCGGCGAGGTCGGTTGTCGTTTCGATCGGTCGTCGACGGCGCTGCTCGACGATAGCGCGCGCGATGCGCCTCGCCATCGGCTCCTCACCAAACCTGTGCAGGATCTCCGCCAGCTCCGCCACTTCGAGATCGTTGACCAGCTGGCGAGCGCTCGGTCCGCTCTGATTCGGATTTAAGCGCATGTCGAGCGGAGCGGTGGTGCGGATGCCAAACCCACGGTAAGGGTGGGCGAGCTGGAACGACGAGAGGCCAAGATCCAGCAGAATACCGTCGGCCGGCGCGAACCCGTTCCAACGGGTTACCCTCTCGATGTCGGCAAAGCTGTCGTGCGCCAGCACGACCCGCGTGCCGAACCGCGCCAGACGCTCGCGCACCCGTTCGATCGCTTCGGGGTCGAGGTCCAGACCCAGCAGCCGTCCGGTGGGACTCGACCGTTCAAGAATAGCCTCGGCGTGCCCACCTCCGCCCAGCGTACCGTCGACGTAGGTGCCGCCTGGACTGGGCTGCAGTAGATCGAGCGTCTCCGCGAGGAGCACCGGAACGTGCGTCTCGATTGCCAAACCTGGCTCCTTCCACCAAAAATTCTAGCCCCATCGGGATCAGAGTCAAGGAAGAAGACATTGGAAGTCAGCAGATTCGTGTCGACGCTTTCAGCGGTGAAGCGCGCCTGCGCGCCAGAGCGGCTCGTCACGGCAACTGGCGCGATCAGTACGGCGAGAGCAGGCCCGCCGGATCAAACGCGGCCTTCAAGATCGAATGCCATGGATGCGAGCGGACCGAGGCGGGCAGCTCTGGCGACGCGTCGAGGAATCTGGTGAGCTCTTCGTCCGATCCGGCTGGGCCGTAGAGCTCGATTGCACCACTCGTCGCTTCGACCAGCAATGCTCCGTCGAACGCCGTGGGCCCGGCACGAACGAGCAGCCCCTGGCCGATCTCGACCAAACGCCTGGGATCGACACCGAAGCGAAAGATCGGCCGATGTTCTAAGATTCGGGGGGGCCAATCGATCGATTCGTCTATCCGTCCACCGAGATCTTCAGCACGTTTGGCCAGGCGATCGAGGCGGAGGTCGACATTGGCGCCGAGCACGTCCTCGACCTCGACCAGCGAATACCCGGGGCCGTCGTTCAACGGCGTGACAACCTCGACCGCCGCTGCTGTGAGATCCGGGATCGGAGAGAAACCGGACCGCTGCCAGGGCCAACTTACCCGTATCAAATCGAATCCGTCGCGCCGCTCGAA
>JAJPKB010000677.1 GCA_021323915.1 Chloroflexota bacterium
GCGACGGCGATCGAGCTGCTCCACAATTTTTCGCTGATCCACGACGACGTCGAGGATCGAGGAACCGAGCGGCGCGGCCGTCCCACTGTTTGGGCTCGTTGGGGCGAGCCACTCGCGGTCAACGCGGGAGATAATCTGCTCATCCTGAGCGAGCTCGCATTGCTGCGCGCGCCAGAGCATGGAATCACTCCCACTGCCACCCTCGAGCAGATACGTCTGCTCAACGAATGCTGTTTGACCCTGACCGAGGGGCAGCACCTTGATCTAACCCTGGAAGGAAATCCAGAGATCAGCCGCGAGCAATACTTCCAGGTCATCTCGGGCAAAACTGCCGCGCTGCTTGGTTGCTCGACCCAGCTCGGCGCCCTCTCTGGTGGAGCGAGTCAAGAAGAAGCCGCGCATTATCGCCAGTTTGGCTACGCTCTGGGATTAGCGTTCCAGATTCAGGACGACGTGCTCGGCATTTGGGGAGAGTCCAATGCCACCGGCAAATCGGCAGCAGCCGATATCTACGGCCATAAGGTCACGTTGCCAGTGATCGAAGCGCTCCAGTGCGCGACGCCCGAGGTTGCCGAGCGCATCGCCGCGGTCTACCGGTCGCGGGCGCCAACCGTCGAGGAAGTGAACGAAGTCGTCGGTTACCTCGACGGGCTCGGTGTGCGGGACAAGGCCGAAGCTGAGGTAGCGGCGTGGATCCAGCGAGCCCTCGTCGAGCTCGATGTCGTCCAGCCACTGCCCGGTCCTCGCTCTGAGCTTCAGGCGCTCGCTTCTGCGCTCGCTGGTCGAACGTCCTGATTCGTACGCACGAGAGAATCGTAGAACTCGTACCAGTGGTTGTAGACCCAGGCGTCATATTGTCGGTACTCCAGCTCCATACCACGCCTGAGTAGCTCGTGCTTGACGATGCCGCCCCGATGAGGGTACTTGTACCGTCGGGGTAACGGTGAGCCAAAACCGTGGATATAGTGGACTAATTCATGCGCAATAGTGACGTTCACCACAAACTCGGGAACCACTGGCAGACGCAACAGGCCGTTGATCTCGATGTAGGTGGTCTTTTGATCTTCGGAGAGCGTAATCAGCCCGAGGCGAGCTTTCCAAGCTGGCCCAAAGCTGACCCGAATCGTATTCACAAGTGAAGAGTCGTTAAAGTAACGATTCCAGATTCCGCGCAGGATGTTCTGGAGCCATGCATTGTCCCGCTCCAGTTGAAGCCGGTGGGGATGGGCATTCTCCGCGGCAACGTACATCCGGGCGAACTCCTTTCTTTGGCCCCCCAGTCGGGACCAAATGACCGATGATTTCTTTGAGTGGCACTTGTCTACCGGATAAGACTAGACCTGTCAAGGGAGAAGATCAGGGTACCCTGAAAGTCCCCTCTGACGAAGAGCCAGGCGCCATGGCGCGCTAGCCCCTTGAAACACAGTTGGCGCGAGGTTAAGCTTGGGATTTTTTTGTTGCTTGGGACGAGGATGGACCAGCATCGATCGGCAGTCGAATCGGTGGGCAATCCCTCCGGACGGCCCTGCCGACGGTGAGTGGCGACGACGTTGTTCTGCACACGTCTACGTCGGTCGGGTTAGAACTTATAAGCTGTGCCCCAGTATACCAGTTCTGTCAACAGGCGTGCATCCTGTTGGGCGCTGGTGCTCCGCCAGGACGGGGATTGGGGGTATCCCTGTTCACAAGCCAAGCTGGTCTCCTGATAAGATATTAGGAGGAAGCAGGCAGGAAGCGGCAGAAGACTTCGTTTCCCAGAAAGCGCCCGCGCGGCGTGAGGGCGAGTCGGCCGTTCGTGCATACTAAGAGGCCAGCGGCTTCCAGCTCAGTCAGCGTCGGACCGTAGACGTCGCCAAGCGAGCGACCAAAGCGTTCCGTGAACTCGGCCAGGCCAACTCCTTCCGCGAGTCGCAGCCCGAGCATGAGCGTCTCGCCCATCTCTAATTCTGGCGAGATCTGCTCGGTACTTTCGACCGGCGACTGCCCGGCCAAGGATCGAGCAATGTAGACCGCCGGCGCCAGCAGATTCACATAGCGGTAGCCGGCGAAATACGAGTGAGCCCCTGCGCCTACTCCGAGGTATGGCTGGTTACGCCAGTAACGGAGGTTGTGTTGGGCGCGAAAATCACGCTCGGGCGCCCGGCGCGCCCAATTCGAGATCTCGTAATGGATATAGCCCGCGCGATCCAGGGTGTCGATCGCCGCCTGATACATATCGGCCGCGGCATCGTCGTCGGGCACCTGCAGCTTGCCGGCCGCGACCCAGGCGGCAAATGGCGTTCCTGGCTCGATCGTCAGGTTGTAGAGCGAAATATGATCGGGCGCTAGCGCCACCGCGCGCTCGAGGGTTGCCTCCCAATGGTCCAAAGTCTGGTTGGGAAGAGCGAACATCAGGTCAAAGCTCAAATTGTCGAAGCCGGCCTCACGCGCTTGCCGGAAAGCAGCCACCGCGGTCGCCGTGTCGTGCCGACGCCCCAAGCGTCGCAGCATCGCGTCGTCAAAGCTCTGGATGCCCATGCTCAACCGGTTGACACCAATTGCCTTCAATGCCTTCAGGTACGACAACGAGAGATCACCCGGATTTGCTTCGAGCGAAATCTCGGCATGAGCAGCAATTGGCCAACGCCGGGCCGCAGCAAGCACCGTCTCGATCTGGGCTGGGGTCAATAAGCTCGGCGTGCCACCACCGAAGAAGATACTGCCAATCCGGAATGACCGGCGCGGCGTCGCTGAGACGCCGGGCAGCGCCGTCGGTAACTGCTCAATCTCGGCGGCAAGCGCGCGAATGTAGCTCTCGACCAGGTGGCCGAGACCAGCGTACGCATTGAAGTCACAATAAAAACACTTCGTCCGGCAGAAAGCGACGTGGACGTACAGGCCAATTTCGACCGGCACAGTATCATTGCTGGTTCGTTGCGCCGATGCATCTTTCGGAAGCAGACCATGCAAGAGAATGGTTTCTCTCCCCCTCACACCTTCGGCGCAACCGCGACGTCGTTGGGCGACAGGTGCTCGACAGTGACGCCGGTCTCGGCAAACGTACGCGTCACTTGGACCGAGCCGTAAGTCCAGAGAATCATCATCGGCCGATCGCTCTGATTCAAGAAACGGTGCGGAACGTTCGCCGGAACAAAAGTAGCATCGTATGGCGACATCGGGTAGAACTTGCCGTCGATCTCGGCAATTGCCTCGCCTTCGAGGATGACGACCGACTCATCGCAATTGTGCCAGTGGAGCGCGATCTGGGAATGCGGAGGAAAGAAGGTCGTACCACTGGTCAGATGCTCCGATCCCAGGTACTTGGATACCAGGACTCGCGTCTTAATACCGGTCCCCCGGTCCACCACCGGAAGCTCGTTGTAACGCAAAACGTGCACTTCAGCCATGCCTTTCCTCCACGGAAAACCCCTTTCCCGCGACGTATTTTGTATGCTCATGGTACCATATGAGCGAGCAAAACTGGAGCAAAGCAGCCAATGGATCGAGAGATTGAAGCGGTCAACGTCGGCGAACGCGCACGTGGTCCAGTGCCTGCCGCCGTCGAAGCCGCGATCAAGCAGGCTACCTCATCAGAAAACCACGCCGAGGGTGCGCTCATCCTCGCCGCGATTGCCAACCGCGCCACGGCGGCGCTACATCAACTGGCTCGAAGCGAGGCAAACGCGCGGAAAGGCCAGCCCGATTGGGGCCGCTGGGCCAGTCTGGTCAACGCCTCGCGCGACGCCGTCCTGCGCACCGCGACCTGCCGCCAAACCGCGAACCAGCTCGCGTCCGCGTCCCCGGTTTCCCCGCCCCAGGGAGCTAGAGACTAGGGATTGTGATAAACTGTTTGGCGCGCGCGGGGCCGGTGGTTGGCTCTACGCGCGTCTGGTCAGGTTTCGCTGCGAGGAGGAAGGTTTCGTGCTGCAAGGAAAGCAGGGGCTGGTTTTTGGCGTCGCCAATCGACGGAGCATCGCCTGGGGCATTGGCCAGGCGCTTGCCAACGCCGGAGCACGTCTGGCATTTACCTATCAAGACCGGGTCGGCGATACGGTGAATGAGCTAGTCTCGACGCTCCCGGACGCGTTCGCGTTTCCCTGCGATGTGCTCGACGATGCTCAGGTCGACGAGGCGTTCGAGCGGGTCGAGCGAGAATTTGGCGGCTTAGACATCCTGGTACACAGCATCGCTTTTGCCCCACGCGAGGCGCTGGAAGGACTCTTCGTCGACACGAGCCGTGACGCCTTCCGCACCGCGATGGATATTAGCGTCTACTCACTGATCCACCTCGCGCGCAAAGCGGCCCCACTCATGGAGAAGCGCGGGGGTGGCAGCATCGTCACCATGACCTACCTGGGGAGCGACCGGGTCTTCCCCAAGTACAACGTCATGGGCGTCGCCAAGGCCGCCCTCGAATCGACCGTACGCTACCTGGCATCGGATCTTGGCCCGCACAATATCCGAGTGAACGCAATCTCGGCAGGTCCGATTCGAACCCTCGCCGCGCGGAGTATCCACGGCTTCCCCAAGATGGAAGAGCACGTTCGCGAGACGGCGCCACTTCGCCGCAACACCGAAGCTGCCGAGGTTGGCGACGTCGCCACCTTCCTGGTTAGCGACCTTGCCCGCAACGTCACCGGTACCGTTTTGTTCTGCGATTCTGGATATCACGTGATGGGGATGTAAGCAGTCGCCTCGCACAGGCCGTGCTCAGCGAACGGTGAACGCCGGCGCCCTGTTTTTTTAGGCAGTTCTTGGACATTCCTCGTGACATGGGTCAACGAGCGCGCGGTGACCAAGCTTATCCCAGATCGTACAAGAGGAAAATCCGATTTGCGTTTTCTTGCGCGGTGACGTATAACCACCTTACGTCAAGACATTCTGCTGGAAGGGAAACTGAGAAACGATGCTGGTCAATCCAACGCCGTCTGGCCTCGTCGACGAGGTGATGGCTCGGGCCGAACGCGAGAAGGTGCGGTTCGTCAATTTGCAATTCACCGACGTTGTCGGCCTGGTCAAAAGCGTGACGATTCCGTTCGAGCAGCTACCGGACGCGATCCATCACGGGAAGTGGTTCGACGGCTCTTCAATCGAGGGCTTCGCCCGAATCGCCGAGAGCGACATGTATCTCATTCCTGACCTGCGAACGTTCCAGATCATTCCCTGGGAACGCGGGGAAAACACGACTGCGCGAACGATCTGCTGGGTTTACAGTCCGACTGGCGAACTGTTCACCGGCGACCCGCGAGCGGTGCTGGCGCGGATGATGAAGGAAGCCGAGGATTTGGGCTACGTTTTCAACGCTGGGCCCGAGATCGAGTTCTTTTTGTTCCGACCGGACGAGTCCGGGGCAATCCAGCCGTTGCCCCACGACCGGGCAGGCTATTTCGATTTCTCGACTGACCTCGCATCTACCGTCCGCAAAGAGATGGTCAACGCGCTCGAGGAGATGGGAATCAAGGTCGAGACAAGCCATCACGAGGTCGCGGCTGGCCAGCACGAGATTGACTTTGAATACGCTGATGCTTTGACCGCCGCGGATAACACCGTCACCTTCAAATACACCTTGAAGGCGATCGCTCAGCAGCACAATTTACACGCGACGTTCATGCCCAAGCCGATCCTCGGGATCAATGGTTCGGGCATGCATACCCACCAGAGTCTGTTTGACAAGAATGGTAATAATGTCTTTGCCGACTCCAACGACGAATATGGTCTCTCGGCAACAGCGAAGCACTTCATCGCCGGTCAGCTTCACCATGCCCGGGCGATGGCCGCGGTGGTCGCGCCGCTGGTCAATTCCTACAAGCGATTGGTGCCGGGCTACGAGGCGCCAGTCTACGTGAGCTGGGCGCGCGTGAACCGCTCAGCACTGATTCGGGTGCCGCGCAGTAATCCGCAGCGTCCACTGGCAACGCGGGCCGAGCTGCGCTGTCCGGATCCGAGCTGCAATCCGTATCTCGCCTTCGCGGTCATGCTTGCCGCCGGTTTGGACGGCGTTCGGCGCAAGCTGCCCCTGCCGGAGCCGATCGAGGAGAACCTCTACGCCTTTGATGAAGATGAACTCACCCGTCGCCAGATCGACGTCTTGCCTGGCTCGTTAGGTGAGGCGCTCGACGAATTCCGCAAAGACGAAGTGATCCAGGCCGGACTCGGACCCCACGTCTATGAGCGGTTTCTCGAAGCCAAAACGATCGAATGGAACGAGTATCGCCTCTACGTGAGCCCATGGGAGCTAGATCGTTACCTCGAAGAATACTAGTTAGCCGCGAGGTGAATGCTTTGAGCGGCGCCGTCCCTCTTTGAGCTGCTGGGCGCGTTCTTCGGCGGCCGCCGACTTACGCCCCAGGCCGGGGACTTCACGGCGCTGGATGGGCTCGAGTCCGGGAATCTTGAGCCGCTTGCGGCGCTCTTCAGGGGATGGGAGCGGGGACATGAATTGCCAGCCTCCTTGCAAACTGTGCTTTTTCTGTCTGCATGACGGACTTTCGATCGCTACCTAAGATAGTTGACAGACGTTTGCTGGACGTGGGGACGCCGTGAAGAACTGTTGCGCTGGCGGCTACGGCTAAGCGATGCACGTTCTGTGCCGCTGAGAACTGAGATTGAGCATCGGCTTCTTCCAGCCAGGAACCAGCGCAATCGAACGATTACTCCACACAATCGATGCGTTGCCGGAACGTGTGGTCAACGTGCTGCCGAGTGACCAAGTGTGCGAGGGAGGAACGCAAAATGCTCCCGATGATCGGTCTCGCCTCGAAATTCAGCGTACTCGGCGATCTCTTTCAATCCTCGAAAGCATTTCACGACCAGTCAACACGGGAAAACCGTTGCTGTACGATTCGGCCTGCCCAGCAGCTAGCTAAACACCTTCGCGAAATGCTCCCAGGGACGAGGAACCTGGGACGACCAGTCGATTGATTCGGTTTCTGAGTTAGATCGACACTTGAGCGGTGTGCCCTCTACTGTATAAGTAGAGTAGCACAGTTGTCTGCTGGCGTCAATCTTTTCAGCGAATTTTTTATGCGAGGAATGTGATGGCTGAATCTGCTGCCGACGCGAACGTTCTCGCTCCGGACATCGTGGCACTACGCCAGCGGATTTTGGTCGCCCTGGTTGGCTGTCACGCGATCAACGACTTCTATTCCTTGGTCATCCCAGTGATGGTGCCCGCGATCCAGCGAAGCTTTGGACTGAGCTACCTGGCAGTGGCAATCGTGCCGTTTCTGACCCAGGCAACGTCGGCGATCCTTCAGCCAACCCTCGGCTATCTTGCCGATCGCTACGCCTGGCGTCGCCCCGCGCTCGCGCTCGGTTTTTTGGCGATTGCCGTGGCGATGCTCGGTCTCACTTTGAGCCAGAGCTACCTTGCCGTTTTGATCGCGGCAGTTTGCCTGGGCATCGGCGGCTCGACCTATCATCCACAAAGTGCCACCATGCTCATCTATTTCTTCGAGCGACGGGTCCGTGGCTTAGCCCAGGGAGTGCACGGCATCGGCAATGCCCTGGGCTTTGCCTTGGCGCCCATCGTGATCGGCTTTCTCCTCTCGCGTTTGGACTGGCATCAGACGGCTTTGTGGCTCACCGTGCCGACCTTGCTCGGCGTGACTATCGTGGTTTCCGTGCTGCGTGAGCCCGTGATACGCGGTCACCGTGGCCTGTTGGCCGGGATCACCCCCGCCTTACTGCTCCTGACCGTGGTGAGTGGCTTGGCATTGGCGAGTAGCTCGAGCTTTGTGAACTGGCTGCCGTCCTACTTCGTCCACCACGGCTACAGCCTGGCAAACGCGGCGCTGCTCACTGCGCCGACTTCCGCGGCGGCGTTTCTCGCCCAGCCCCTGGGAGGCGCCATCTCTGATCGCCTGGGACGACGTAAGCTACTCGTAGTTGCCCTGGCCGGCACCGCTGTCTCGCTTGGCGTCTTCTTGATCGCCCCCTCGGTTGTTTGGGCGATCGGTTTGTCGATCGTCGTCGGTTTCTGGGCGAGCCTGATCCCACCAGTCGTAATGGTCTACGCCTCCGAACTAGCGGCAGGTGAGCGCACTGGCACGGCGGTCGGGGTTGTCTGGGGATTGGGTACGACCATCTCGGCGCTGGCGCTGCCGGCGACCGGGCGTATCATCGACGTCACAGGTGGACGGATCGAATCTGCCTACACCGCGCTCACCGTGGTTGCCGCGCTAGCCGCACTGCTCGCCTCGCGTTTACCAAGGGAATGACGCTGAGAACCTGACGGATGAGGCACCTGGGGAACGACTCTTGCAGCCGGACGGAGCGGCGTGATGAACGCCACTCCAGAGACTTTTTCAGGAGGTCTGAACCATGGCGGAAAGCCAGTATCCGGTCTCGCGTCGCCAGGGCGCTTATATGCCGAGTCCGTTCGAGATGTGGAACACGTTCTTCAGCCGCCCCTTTTCCCTCTTCCCCTCGCTCTTTGGGCCGACTTCTTGGATGGGGTTATCTGTACCCGTCGACGTCTGTGAGCGCGACAACGACTACGTCGTGCGTATGGCCTGCGCGGGCTGCCGGCCACAGGACATCGACGTGACCGTCGAGAATGACACCGTGCACATCCGCGGCAAGTTCATGGAGCACGAAGGAGCTATGCAGGCCACGCCGACCAGCCAAGCTGGGCAGGCCAAGGGCGGTGAGACTTGCTTGATTCGCGAACTCCCCACCGGCCGCTTCGAGCGGGACATCACCTTGCCGACTAACGTCAACGCCGACCAAGCCCGTGCCTCATTCGACAACGGTCTGCTGACGCTCACGCTGCCGAAGGCGCAGGCGGCGCATGGTCACAAGATCCAGATCGGTCAGGGCCAATACCAGGGCCAGTTGCAGGGCACGGCTACCGGAGCGCACTAACACGACCAACCAAGAAGGGACAGGGAATGCCTGTCCCTTCTTGGTTGCCGCTCTCCCTAAGCAGCCGGAGAGATCGGATGACGTGGTCCGATTTGAGATGACGCTTCGCGATCTGCCGATGTCGCCTCGGTCTGATGCTCTTCCCGTTGGAAGATGCTATTGACCCCGAGCAGGAAGAGGGCCGTGGCGACAATCCAAACCAGACCCCAGAAGAGCAGCAACAAATCCCACCCTGAGCTCACATAAATACTCATCAAGCCACCTCCTACGTGCTGGCGCCGTGTGAATCCGCCCAAGCGGATCGCCGTGGCGTCGCAAACAACGTCGAGCGACTCGGACGTGCCGCCGAGTGTCGGCTGACATAAGTACCATATCCCTAATACCGCGAATTGGCAAGTGGAATTTTTTCTGATGGAGAATCTGGACCTCGTACGGCCGAAGAATCATCACTACTCCGGAAGCTGGAGCTGGACATTCAGTGAATTGTTTTCCAGGCTTCTTCGATCGCCGCTGGAATCACCTCATAGTCGAATCCCCGGCGCGCGAGGAGGGCCCAGAGCTTTTGGCGGAAGGTTTGATAATCGAGATGGGCGAGGCGAGGCGCACGACGTAGAGCGACCTCACGAGCGCCAGCCATCTCGTCGACGTTGTCGTCGACCTCTTCGCTGACGAGCTCAGCACCCAGGCCTTTCTGACGCAATTCGGCCTTCAGTGCCCGAGCACCGCGCGGAGAGAAGCGCTCGCGGTTCTCAATCCAGAAGTGGGCGAAGGCGGCGTCGTCGATCAGGCCAAGGCCGCGCAACCGCTCGACGACCGCGTCGATGCGCGATTCGGGGATACCGTGCCGAAAGAGGCGCGTGCGCACCTCGCGCTCGCTGCGCGGGCGACTTTCAAGGAAGCGCAAGGCAAGATCGAGAGCACGCTCGAATTCGTCGCGATCGGTCAGCGAGACAAGCGCGGCATCGTCGAGCAGGTCGCCGGGGCGGAGACCGACCGCTTCGACGACTACACGACTGAGCTCAAGGGTGCGCCGATTCCCCAGATGCAGCCGAACACGGTCCGGGTGGCGGGGAATCGGCTCAATTCGGATGATCTGCAGCTTATTCGGCTCCCGCGACCACGCCATCAAGCTCAATCGGTGTGTAGCTCTGGCTATTGGCGCGAATCTGCTGCTCAATCTCCTGGGCAATCGTCGGATTCTCGCGCAGGAAGGCACGGGCGTTCTCGCGTCCCTGACCGAGACGAGTTTCGCCGTAGCTGAAGAACGAGCCACTCTTGCGAATAACGTTGAGTGTCAGCCCAACGTCGAGCAAGCCACCCTCTTTCGAGATTCCCTCGGCAAAGAGGATGTCGAACTCAGCGACTCGAAATGGCGGAGCAACCTTGTTCTTGACGACCTTAACCTTGGTCCGGTTACCGATCACGTCGGTGCCTTGCTTGAGCGACTCGACGCGACGGATCTCCAAGCGCACCGAGGCGTAGAACTTCAGGGCGCGGCCGCCTGGCGTCGTCTCCGGATTGCCGAACATGACCCCCACTTTCTCACGGAGCTGGTTGGTGAAGATCATCGCGCAGTGTGAGCGGCTGATCGCCGCGGTGAGCTTGCGCAGCGCCTGAGACATGAGTCGCGCCTGGAGACCAACGTGAGCATCGCCCATCTCGCCTTCGATCTCGGCGCGCGGTACCAGCGCGGCAACCGAATCGACCGCGATCACGTCGACGGCATTGCTCCGCACCAGCGCCTCGGCGATCTCGAGCGCCTGCTCGCCAGTGTCCGGCTGGGAGACGTAGAGGTCGTCGATGTTGACCCCGCAGCGACGGGCGTAGGTTGGATCCAACGCGTGCTCGGCGTCGATGTAGGCCGCCACCCCGCCGGCTCGCTGGGCTTCGGCGATGATGTGTTGGACCAACGTCGACTTCCCTGCCGATTCAGGTCCGAAGATCTCAGTGATGCGTCCCCGAGGCACTCCACCAATGCCCAGCGCCAGGTCCAGGGCGATGGCACCGGTCGGAATCGCCTCGACACTCAAGCGAGGCGCCCCCTCGCCCAAGCGCATGATCGAGCCCTTTCCGAACTGTCGGTCGATCTGGCCAATCGCAATCTCTAACGCGCGCTCTTTTTCTCGATCCATCGCTCTCTATCCTTACTGCAGAAATTTTGGCCCCCGCCCCAAATTCGAACCTGACGCGCCGATCAGTCGTTCCGCTTCCTCTTTAAATTATTATCATGCACCACTGTGCCGCATGATAGCACAAACGTTCGAAAAGATACAGGGCCCGATTGCTTTCTAAGACAGCCGAACCGCGTCACACCTTGCTCGGCCGGTTCCGACGATAATATTCGTCGCGCGTGAGCGACATGTCAATATAGGTCACAATTTGTGGCCCTAAATGGCTACCGATGGTGGTGAAGCCGAGCTTCTCGTAGACCCGCTGGGCGCGGTAATTGTCCTCGGCAACGTCGAGCAGGACACGCCGGAGGCCCAGCGAATCGAAAGCGTAACCCGCGAGCGAGCGGATCGCATCGGTGCCGTACCCCCGGTCAACGGCATCGGCGCGGATGATGATGCCAAGCGTGCCGTCGCCGCGTCGGAAGTCAAGGTCACGCAGGCCGATCGTGCCGATAATCCGTCCCGTCTCGTCGAGAATGACGAAGCGTCGTCGGGTGGCGTTACTGCGTCCACGCTCAAAATAGAGGTCACGGTCCGAAGGGAAGGTCAGGTCGAGATTCGCCCACTGCAGCTCGGGCTCGCTGAAACGCGGCCACTTCGCCATTTCGTCGACATCGGCCCGAACCATCTCGCGGAGAACCACCCGCTCACCCTGGATTTGCGTTGGCTCCGGCATGTCACCTCCCGATCGCTCGTGACGATCCCTCTGGTTCCCGGGCCGCATTGTTTCACCGGTCCACCCGGCCTGGCTCACTCAGGCCAAGCTCGGCGGTTAGCTCATCGACGAATTGACGGGCGGTCCGCCCTGACCTCCCGTTGTTCCAAGTGGCCCACTGGAGGGCCCGTCGCCGAAGCTGGGCTAGCTCGATCGGGAGCCGACGGCGTTCAGCGAGACCGGTCACGATCTCGAGATACTGCTCCTGGTCGGGTGCCAGAAAGATCACGGTTTGGCCGAAACGATCGGCCAGCGAGAGCTTCTCTTGCAAGGTGTCCTGAGCGTGAAGATCGTCGTCGGGCAAGGCGCGGTCGCCAAAGCATTCTTGAATCAGGTGGCGACGGTTCGAGGTCGCGTAGACCAGAATATTCTCCGGGCGCGCCTCGACGCTGCCTTCGAGCAGCGCTTTGAGTTCTTTGTAGCCAGTCTCGTGCGCATCGAATGAGAGGTCGTCGACGAAGAGGATGAAGCGCTCACGGCGGTCGGCCAGCACTTCGACGATCTCGGGAAAATCGTTGAGTGCCGATTTGGCAACTTCAATCAAGCGGAGGCCACGCCCAGCATAGGCGTGGAGCAGCGCTTTGACAGTCGATGATTTGCCGGTTCCCCGCTCACCGTAAAGCAGCAAATTCTGCGCCGGGAGGCCAGCGAGAAAATGCTCGGTGTTCTGGCGCACCACCCGTCGTTGCTCGGCGTAGCCAATCAGATCGTCGAAGGTAATCGGATCCGGGCGACGCACCGGCCGCAACACGCCCCGATCATTTTGGCGATGCCAGCGGAAGGCATGATACTCGGCAAAGCGCCCGACACCGTGGTCGCGGTAGTGCGCGGCGAGCGTGGCGAGAAACTCATCCCAGGCGTCAGTGGCGGCCGCCGCGGCAAAGTGGTTCCCGAGCTCACTCTCCGGACGGTCCGGGCCGAGATCATTCAGATCGTGCCAATCCGGGGGACTTTCCAGCGCTCTGCGAATCGCCCGGGCGATTCGCGCACCGTTCAGCCGATAGAGTTGGCCGAGCGCGGCGAGATCGTGGCGTGCGGCCTGGCGTAGCCCTGCCGGGATCTCGGCATAGTCATGCTGCTGAGCCGCGCGGCTGAAAGGATTATCGGCGAGGCGAATTTTTTGTACCAGATAGCGCTGCCAGGCGTCATCAGGACCGGCGAGTCCGTCGCTGACGGCATCGGCGAGTGATGTAAATAGCTCGGCTGCTTGCCGCCGAACCGTGGCTGGCTCACCGCCATGCACGAGCAACCGGAGTAATCGAACGTAGGCGCGGCCCGGCGGGTTTGCCAGCACTTCGGCAAATAAGAGAAGCCCCTCGGCCGAGTCGAGCGCGGCCGCGAGCTCGGCCGTCAACTCACCCGCGGGCGGTTCAGATGTGATGACTCCATCCACCTCAGCGTTTCACCTTTCAAGAGCAACCTCGCCTCGAATTGTACCACGCGTGGTCATTGATTCTCGAAAAAGCGAACGGATAGACGAATGGAGCGATCATGCTTTTCCGGTTACCAGGCATCATCCGGAATTCCTAGACTGACTGGCCGACTTGCCAAGGACGCACCAGCATGGGATTCCTGTGCCAGTCAACGCTCGCGACAAATGAAGGCGATGTCCGAAGCACGCGCTATTCGACCAGCCGGATCAAGCTTGAACAGAGGCTCGCCGTGCATGGAACGTGCATGGAACCAGTCGGACTCATCGACACCAGCTCTCCATCGACGAGATCGTAGCGCTTGTCCTGCACGCTCAAGGGCAGTACAGCTTCGATCGTAGCCCTGGTTGGGGTTACCATAGATTACGCCTCGTACTGCGCTACAACTCTCGTAAATATCATACTACACAACATAGCTGCCGCCTGATAGTATTTTCAGCAAGAAAGACACGAGACTGCTCTCTAATGACAAAACTCGACAGTGGCGATGCTCTTACCACGCCATGGCAAGAGCGGGACGTGTTGCTGGAGCGCCTCACACGAATGCTCGAAGTCTCGTCTTGTATGAAGGATGCCTTGAGGTTGACTGGAATATTGGACCGGCCAGCCAGGCAGCGCGTACGTCGGCTACCCGGATCCTCTTCGACCGTGTCGGTGTTCCAATCGTCGAGCCGCCAATGCTAGGGAGGAGCATCGATGGTATGATTTGGAGACCACTCACCATCAATAAACCCATCAATAAAAAAGAGGGGAAAGCCTCGTGTCGAAGACGATCAATGAGATGAGCCAGCGCGACGCCTACGCCAAGGCTGGCGTCGATTCCGCCGCCAAAGAGGAGGGGCTGAGCGGCTTGCTTCAGCTCATCAATCGAACCTTTGCCTTTCGACCGGGCGTTGGCCGACCGGTGCTCCCGATTGGCTACTTTGCCAACGTGCTCGACCTTGGCCGGGGGCAGGGACTGGCGATTTCGACCGACGGTGTCGGAACGAAGCTGCTGGTTGCCGAGCTGCTCGGGCGCTACGACACAATCGGGATCGACTGCATCGCCATGAACGTGAACGATCTCCTTTGCGTCGGCGCCGAGCCGATCGCCCTGGTCGACTACGTCGCGGTACAGATTGCCAGGCCGGAATTCCTCGGAGAGCTGGCAAAGGGACTCTACGCCGGCGCCGAGCAGGCCCGGATCGCGATTCCCGGTGGTGAGATCGCCCAGGTCCGCGAGATCATTCGTGGTCTCAAACCTGACGAGGGCTTCGACCTGGTGGGCACCGCGGTCGGCGTGGTTGCAACGGACCGGATCGTCATTGGCCAGAACGTTGAGCCCGGCGACGCCGTGATCGGGCTGGCAAGTAGCGGCATCCACAGCAATGGCCTGACCCTAGCACGCGACGTTCTCTTCCATCAGGCAGGCTACAATGTGCAGACGAAGGTCGACGCTCTGGAACACAGCCTTGGCGACGAGCTGCTCATCCCCACTCGGATCTACGTCCGACCGGTCCTGGCGATGCTCGAAGCGCTCGACATCAAGGCACTGATGAACATTACCAGCGACGGCCTTTTGAATCTGCTGCGCATTCAGGCCGCTGTTGGCTTCGTCATCGACTACCTGCCCGAGCCCCTACCGATTTTCAGATTAATCCAAAAGATCGGCCAGCTTCCCGACGAGCAGATGTACTTCGTCTTTAATATGGGCATCGGCTTCTGCGTCGTCGTCCCGGACGCGCAAGCGAGCGCCGCGCTCCAAATCGCCAACGACCACGGCATCGAAGCCTGGGTTCTTGGTCGGGCCGTGGCCGAGCCCAACCGCACGGTGCAGATTCTGCCAAGGCAGCTCGAAGGGCATGGGTCAACATTGCGTCGAATGGCGAGTTGACCAGATTCGGTAAGGAGTACCAATGGCCAGAGAAGGTTGGCTCATTCCTCTCGCGGCAGTTGCCGCGGTCCTTCTTTACCGCCGCTTGCGGGGCAGCGCCGATCAGCGGACAGCCGGGGCTTCCTGGGAATTCTCCGGGCCGATGGCAAGGCTCTATGATCTACTATTCAGCTCTCCCATCGACGGTTTCTATGCACGCATTGCCCGGCGCCTGACGGAGACGATCCCCTCGGGGCAGGCGCTGGACGTCGGCTGCGGCCCCGGACGCCTGGCCGTGCACCTTGCCCGACAAGCGCCGGACCTCACGGTCACTGGGATCGACATCTCACCGGACATGGTCGAGCTGGCAAAGCGACGAGCGGAGGCAGCAAAGCTCTCGGATCGGGTGCACTTCGAGGTGGCAGACGTTGGCGCCCTGCCGTTTCCGGACCACCAGTTCGACCTGGTGGTGAGCACCATGTCGCTACACCATTGGCGAGACCCCGCCCGCGGGCTTACCGAGATCCGCCGGGTGCTAAAAGCTAGTGGCCAAGCGTGCATCTACGACGTGGCCGACTGGATCCTGCGGCTGACCCATCATGGGACTGGACTAGCGGAGGTTCTCGCCGAAAGTCCCTTCGCCAGCGAAGCGAGCCAGCCAGTTTGGTCAGTAGGACCGGTGCCCTTGGTGAGAAGCTTCTGCCTGGGACGCCAGGGCCATTCTCGCGCAGAAGCGTGAAAGACGTTTCATTCGGGACCTCTCGTGTGTCCGGGGCTCCTCATCCCTAAGGATATTGTCAACTCTTAAACCTGATGCGCCTGGGGCGAGAGAGGGACTCCCCACCCTCCGTATAGATTCAACCAAATCTTGACACCGGCTTAACCGAGAGCGGGCCCTACCTCTACTCCGCGTTCGCCTGGCCAGACTAAAATAGTTGGCACCTTTTCGATTCGTGTCGTCGGTTCGTCCGGTTAGGCAGCTTTGCCGATTGGCTGGTGTGAGGTCTCGCTCCGATGATGAAACTTGGCTGGGGCATCTTGACCTATCTCCTTCTCGTGGCATTGTTCCTGGATAACGGTAGCTCCTTATTTTCGATGACGGCGTCGGCTCAGCCCAGGGCGCTCGGTGCAGAGCTAGAGAGCTCCGTCCCGCCGACCGACGCGCCCGATGTGCTGATCTCAACGTCCGGCCTTAGTCAGAATTCCCTTACTGTTTCGATGAACACGACAGTTACCTGGATAAACGACACGACGACGAACCAGATTCTGGTGAGTGGCGTGCCCTATCGGGTCTACCTGCCAGAAGTGGTCAATCAGGCAGGGTCCGGCAGTGCGAGCGCCGGAGCGATTCGGACGGGCGCAGCTACCAGCGGCCCCGTGTCTTTCGGAGCGACGATTGCCCCGAATGGTAGCTACTCCTACCGCTTCGACCAGCCGGGTACCTATCCCTACTATTTCGCCAATAACCTGTCGCTGAGCGGCGAGATTGTCGTCGTGGCAGGGATCTCCACCCCGACGCTGACCTCGACGAGCACGGCCTCGCCAACCTCCACCGCGACAATCGTCCCCGGCACGAATACCCCGACCAGCACGACCTCGCCGACGGCGACCGCTTCGCCGACCCCGACGACGATCACGTCGACCTCTGGACTGCCGCCGGATCCTGCCTCGGTGGCACCACCGCTCGACCCGAGTATCGCGACGAACGTCTTTGCCGCGACTCAATTCCTGTACACTGGCAATAATCCGATCCAGACCGGGGTCGTCTCGGGGACGATTCAGCTTCAACAGGCGGCAGTGCTGCGGGGCCGGGTTCTCGACGGCAGCGGCAATCCCCTGCCCGGGGTGACAATCACGATTCTGAACCATCCCGAATTCGGCCAGACTCTGAGCCGGATTGACGGGATGTTCGACCTGGCGGTGAACGGCGGCGGGGGGCTGACGGTGAATTACCAGAAGCCCGGCTACTTCCCGGCCCAGCGCCAGGTTCAGCCCTCCTGGCAGGATTTCACCTGGCTGCCCGATGTTGCCTTGATCCAGGGCGATCCGAACGTGACGGCGATCGACACCTCGGGGGGCAACGGTAGCGAGCAAGTGGCGCGGGGGAGCCAGATCAGTGACGCCGACGGGACGCGTCAGGCGACGCTGCTCTTTGCGCCCTACACGACCGCTCAGCTTCAGTTTCAGAACGGCTCCAGCCAGGCGCTGAGCACGGTTCACCTCCGGGCGACCGAGTACACCGTGGGGGATCTCGGGCCGGCGGCGATGCCCGGCCAGCTCCCCCAGTCCACCGCCTATACCTACGCCGTCGCCTTCAGCGCCGACGAGCTCGGCACGTCCGGGGCGACGAGCATCCAGTTCAGCCAGCCAGTGGTGGAATACACCGAGGACTTCCTGGGCTTCTTGGTGGGCCAGTTGGTGCCGGTTGGCCGCTACGATTCGACCAAAGGGGCGTGGATTCCCGAGGCAAATGGGCTGATCGTCCAGATCCTGGACATGAATGGTCCCAATGGCGAGGCAGACCTGGACGTGGATGGCCAGAGGAATCCCGCGACGGCGACCGAGTATCAGAATCTGGGGATCAGCGACAGCGAGCGGCTAGCGCTGGCGAGTCTGTATTCTAACGGCCAGAAGCTCTGGCGGGTGCCGATCGGCCAGAGCCTGAGCGCGAGCGGGAGCGCGGTGCCGAGCGGCAGCGCCCGGCCGGCCGAGACCGATGCCGTGTCGGTTCCCCTGACCTCGACTCCGACGGCGACCGCTCCGGCGCGGGCTGCAGCAGCGAGTGGGCCGGGTCTGATCCAGCGACTGGAGAGGGGGCTGAGCGGATACTTCGACGCGGCAACGACGACCGGTAGAACAGGAGTGAGCGCGCCGCTCCAGGCCGCGAGCTCCGGCACCGACACCCCGACCCCGACCGAGACCGCGATCTGTCAGACGGGCTCGCCGACTGCCACGCCGACGGCCAGCCCAACCGTGACCCCAACCCCGACCTCGACCGCCTGCAGTGGATTCCCCACGCCGATCAATCTACTCGACACCGACACGCCCACGCCGACGAGCACGCGCACCTCGACCGCCACGTCGACTCCGACCCCGACGAACACGCCCACCTCGACGAATACGTCGACGAATACACCGACGCCGACGCAAACCAACACTGATACGCCGACGACCACGCCAACCCCGCCCCCGGCCCAGCCCTGGGACTTCAACTGGGGGGCTGGTCCGCCTCCGGGCTCCCTGCCGCCCCAGCAGCCGACGCCGCGACCGGCGCCGCCGGCCGATAAGCCGTGTCAGATGGAGAGTGGGCCGGATCCGCTCGACTGCCAGAACCAGGCGTTTGCCTACGATCTGCCGATCGCCGGCACGACCTATCACCTGCACTACCAGAGTGACCAACAAGCAGGAAATACGAGTGCCGACAGCCTACTCATTCCCTTGAGCGGCGCGACCGTGCCGCCGAATCTCGAAGCGATCGACCTGATCGTCGACGTGGCCGGCCAGCACTTCGTCCAGTCCTTCCTGCCGAATCCCAACCAGAGCTACACCTTCAACTGGAACGGCCTGGATGCCTACGGGCGGCCGGTCGCCGGGAAGGAGCCGGTGAAGGTCCAGATCGGCTACGTCTACCCGCTGGTCTACCTGGATCCGGGCACGCTGAACAGCCTCGCCGCCGCGTCCGTCGCCTTTGGGCACTTCACCTACGACGGCGCGCCGGCCACTGGTAGCTGGGGGACTCAGCCAGCACGCGCGAGCGCGTCAGGACGCCCAGACGGCTTCTCGGCCGCCACGGCGGTCAACGGTGGCCGCGGCCAGGTTGTGCTCTGGCAAGACTGGTCCGGCTCGCTCGGCAGCGACACGCAGCCCCCCAGCGGCCTGGGCGGCTGGACTGTCGACGTCCACCAGCGCTACGACCCCTCCGGCCACGTCCTCTACCTCGGCGACGGCGGCCAGCGGAGCGCCGAGGCGCTGCCGGCGATCATCAAGCACGTCGCGGGCAGTGGCACTCAGGGTTTTGCCGGCGACGGCGGTCCGGCCGCCCAGGCCGAGCTGAACTGGCCCGCCGGGGTCGCCGTCGGGCCGGATGGCAGCGTCTACATCGCCGACTGGGCCAACGAGCGGATTCGTAAGGTGGATCAAAACGGGACGATCACGACCTTCGCCGGCGGCGGGTCGAATTGCTGCACCGACGGCATCCCGGCGACTCAGGCCCAGCTCAGCTTCGGCGCCTTGCCGTTCAGTATCGCGGTCGGTCCGGATGGCTCGGTCTACTTCGCCAATAACCGGGCGATTCGCCGCATCTCGCCCCAGGGCATTATGTCCACCATCGCCGGGAACGGTCCGCCCTGCAACGGCTGGTCGCCGACGAACACCTGCGGCGACGGCGGCCCGGCCTTACAGGCCGGATTCGGCGCCCCGTCGTGGCTGGCCGTCGGTTCGGACGGGAGTCTGTACATCGCCGATACCAGCAACCTCGTCATCCGCAAGGTGGATCCCAGCGGGATCATCTCGACCATCGCCGGCACCGGCCAGTCCTGCACCTGGTCGGCGACGAGCCCCTGCGGCGACGGCGGCCCGGCCCGCCAGGCGTCGTTCCGCGACCCGAATGGCCTCGCGCTCGGCCCGGACGGCTCCATCTTCATCGCCGACAACGGGAACAATCTCATTCGCATGATTGGCACCAATGGGATCATCTCGACCATCGCCGGGAATGGCAGCGCCTGTATCTGGACGGATGGCAGCTATTACCAGGCGACGAACTTCTGCGGCGACGGTGGGCCGGCCACCCAGGCCGGGCTCGACGGCCCGTTCTCGCTCGCGGTCGGCCCGGACGGCAGCGTCTATTTCTTCGAGCCGTCCGTTGGCTCCAACGAGAACGACATCATTCGCAAAGTTGACTCGACCGGGACGATCAGCACGATCGCCGGAAACGGCAATCCCTACACCGGAAACGGCGATCCCTTCTCGACCGTCGGCGATGCCTCCTGGGCTTGTGCCTGGAACGATCAGCCGGGACCGTACCAAAGCCTCTGCGACGGGGAGCCGGCCAGCCAGACGGCGCTCGGCATCTCCGGGTATCTCGCCTTTGGCCCGGACGGCGACCTTTACATCGCCGACGGCTGGGCGGTCGTCAGCAAGATTAGCCTGGCCCTGCCCTCGCTGTCGCAGGATGGCTACCTGATCCCCTCGGTCGATGGGAGCGAGGTCTACGGCTTCGACAGCTTCGGCCGGCACATTCGGACCTACAACGCGCTGACCGGGGCGACGGACCTGACCTTCGGCTACGACGCGGCCGGTCGGCTGGCGACGATCACCGACGCGAACGGCAACGTCACGACGATTCAGCGCGACGCGAACGGCCATCCCACCGCGATCGTCGCCCCCTTCGGCCAGACGACGAGCCTCGCCGTCGACGCGAATGGCTACCTCGCGCAAGTGAGCGACCCGGCCGGGGACAGCTACCGTTTCACCTCGACGGCGGGTGGGCTGATCACCAACGTCGTCGATCCCAACGGCAACCAGACGACCTACCGCTACGACCCGCCGACCGGCCGGCTCATCCAGGAGAGCGCGGCGGACGGCTACACCCTGGGTCTGAACCGGGTCGAGGGCACGGCCGGCTACACCGTGACGTTGACGACCGGGCTGGGGCGGAGCAATAGCTTTGTCCTCCAGGACACGCCGGGCGGCGGCACCGCCCAGGCGGCGACGAATTCGAGCGGCTTGAGCGGCAACGAAACCGTCGGCACGAATAGCAGCGACGCGACGACCTTCGCCAGCGGCACCTCGGTCACGATCCAGAGCGCCGGCGATCCGCGCTTCGGCCTGGGCGCGCCAATTCCCCAGTCCCTGACGATCAACACGCCGGGCGGACTGAGCTTCAGCCGCTCGGTCAAGGCCAGCGCGACCCTCCAGGATCCGGGGAATCCACTCAGTCTCACCCAGCAGACGCACGTCGTCACCGTGAACAGTCGCGTCTACACCAGCACTTTCAGCGTGAACGCCGGGACCTATACTTTCACCGACGTCTCGGCCGCCGGCCGGAGAATGGTGACGACGGCGGATAGCCAGCGGCGGCCGGTCCAGATTCAGGCATTTGGACTCGCCCCGGCCGATTACACCTATGACCCCCAGGGTCGAGTCGCTAGCGAGACGACCGGATCGGGAGCGACGGCTCGGACCACGACCTACCAGTACGATCCAACGACCGGCGCGCTGGCGAGCTACACCAATCCGCTGAACGAGATCACCCGCTTCAGCTACGACCTGGCCGGGCGGCTGATCAGCGAAATCCTGCCCAGTGGGGCGACCGCCAGCTTCGGCTACGACGCGGTTGGCAACCTCGTCTCGGTCACTCCACCGGGCCAGTCGGCCTATCGCTACACCTACACGAGTGGAAATCTCCCGGCGAGCTTCACCGCGCCGGACACCGGCAACGGCCTGGCCACCTGGACCTACAGCTACGACACCGACCGTGATCTGACCCAGGTGAATCGGCCGGACGGCAGCGTCGCCCGCTACAGCTACGATGGGGGCGGGCGCATGAGCGCGATCAGCGTCTCACAGGGCGCGGTGACCAATACCGTGAGCTACAGCTACAGTCCGACGACCGGCAATCTGTCCGCGATCAGCGCGTCGAATGGGGTCAACACCGCCTTTAGCTACGACAGCAGCTTACTCACCGGCGTCACCTGGTCCGGGCCGGTCGCCGGTAGTGTGACCTACCGCTACAACAACGACTTCGCCCTGACCTCGCTGGGAGTGGACGGCAGCACGGTCAGCTTTGCCTACGACCCGGACGGCCTCCTGACCCAGGCCGGCGCGCTGAACCTGACCTACAGTCCGCGAAATCTGCTCGTCACCGGCTCAACGCTGGGCAATCTGTCGGATAGCTGGGGCTACGACGGCTTCGGCGCACCCATTACCTACACTGTGGGCTACAACGAGAGCGGGGGGCCAACGTCTCTCTACGCGGCCAGCTACGGCTACGACGCCCTCGGACGCGTGATCACCCAGACTGAGACGCTGGCCGGCTCGGCGATCACCACGACCTACCAGTACGACGGCGACGGCCGGCTGACTAGCGTGGCAACGAACGGGACCCCGACCGCCAGCTACACCTACGACGCGAATGGCAATCGTCTGACGGCGACCGACGCGTCGAACGTCACGACAAGCGGGACGTACAATGCCCGCGACGAATTGACCGCCTACGGCGCGACGCGCTATGCCTATTCGCCGACCGGCGATCTTCTGACGAAGTCGACCGGCGCTCTGACGACAACCTACGCCTACGACGGCTTCGATCACTTGCAGAGCGTGACGCTGCCGAACGGCACGGTTATCTCGTATCTGATCGACGGGCTGGGCCGTCGGGTTGGCAAGCTGGTCAATGGCACCCTCACCCAGGGCTTCCTCTATCAGAGCGGTTGGCGACCGGTTGCCGAGCTCGATGGAAGTGGGAAAGTCATCAGCCGCTTTGTCTACGGGCCGCGCCTGACCGCGCCCGAGTACTTCGTGCAGGGCGGCGTGACGTATCGGATCATCACCGATCGGCGGGGCAGCGTCCGGCTGGTCGTGAACGCCGCGACCGGGGAGGTGGCCGAGCAGATCGACTACGATCCGTTCGGGAACGTCCTGAAGGACACTAATCCCGGCTTCCAGCCCTTCGGCTTCGCCGGCGGCCTCTACGATAGCGATACGGGCCTCGTGCATTTCGGCGCCCGCGAGTACGATCCGACGATCGGCCGCTGGACGACGCCGGATCCCCAGCTTTTCGCCGGCGGCGATACCAATCTCTACACCTACGTCCGAAACGATCCGGTGAATTTGGTCGATCCGACCGGCAGCAACGGCGCGGCCGGGGGAGCCGAGGGGTGGTTTATGGACACCCTCACCGACGCGGCGACCGAGGTTGGCTCAGGCGCCGCGCGCTCCGGGCCCGAAAATCAGATCAAACAGAATCTCGAGAGCCTGGGGGCAGATCCCGAGTACGCCGAGGCGATCGCCAGCATGCTGAACGACGGGATCTCCGGGGCGGCCGGCGGCGCCGTCGCCGGGTCGGAATTCGGGCCTGGCGGGTCGCTGCTGGGGGCTGGGATTGGCACGATCGTCAACACGACGATCAGCGCGCTGAAGTCGGACGTGCACGCCTTCAACGAGCTGATGCAGATCCTGCACGAGAACGAGGAGCGGGACCGAATGAACCGCGAGATGAAACAGCGGCTGCTCGACCGACAGAGTGGACTCTGCGGTCCCGGCGCGCCGAGTCCCGCGCCGTTCTCCGGCTCGCCGTTGCCCTATGAGAACCCGGCCATGACCAGCAATCCGAATTACTCTGGCCAACAAACCCCGCTGCCATACGGCTTCTACGGAAGTGAGTAGAAGAGGGGTTATCCTGCTTGAAGGGAGAGTGATCGGGGCAGCTCCTCGGTCGGGGCGCCGGCCTCGCTGCTCCACGCTCTCCCCCGGTCTTGCGAGACCTGAAGGGTACCGGCCTTCCGCGCCCGAGTCACCATTCGGTGACACCTTCATGGATAGAAAGATGAGAGCTTACCGGCCAATTTCATCGGCTGGGTAGGTCAACGGGTCATACGCAACTCTTCCGCGCGGTCATCATAGCTTGAATAGTCTGACGACGTCACGAGACAAAGTCGCTTCACACCCCATGATCTTCCCCATCTGCCTTGTATCCTGCCAGAAAACCTTGTAAGTTTGGGCTGGAGGAAGACGACAATGTGAACGACGATGATTTCATGCGGTCAAACGGTGATCCCGGCCAAGATCCGCCGGGCATATGGAATTCAGCCACCGACGCAATTGGGAGGAAGATAGCTATGTCGGATTTCAATGTCGCGATCGTCGGCTGTGGTGTAGTGGCCGACTGGCACGCCGACCGTGGCTACGCCTATTTGAAGGACTTGGTTCGGGTTGCCACGGTGTGTGACACCCGGCGCGACCGGGCGGAGGCACTGGCTGCCCGGATTGGCGCGAAACCCGTGGATAATCTGGATACCGTGCTCGCCGATCCATCAATTCACGGCGTCGATCTCTGTGTACCTCATCATCTCCACGCCTCGCTTGCCCTGAAAGTGCTGGCCGCGGGCAAGCACGTGCTCGTCGAGAAGCCCCTGGCAACGACGGTCGAAGATGGCGAAAAGATGGTCGCCGCCGCGGCCGAAAAAAGCCTCGTTCTTTGCATGAACGAGCAATACCCTTTCTCCGAGCCATTCCTGCGCGCTCGGGAGATGATCCAGGCCGGCGAGATTGGTAAGCTGGTGACCATTCGCACCCACCGTGTCGGCTACCTGCATGAGATCTGGATGAGGGATGGCTGGCGGCAAAACGCGAAGATCGCCGGTGGAGGTATGCTGCTCGACCAGGGATGCCATTATACGAGCATCGTTCGGATGTTGGCCGGTGAGGTCGCCTCGGTCGCCGCGTTTACGACGAAGAATCGGGATGATTGGGCAGCCGAGGATACCGCGATCTTGATTCTCAAGTTCCAAAGTGGCTTGATCGGCGAGGCGCTTTACTGCTGGGGTACGCAGACACCCGAGGTCGGCGCCGAATGCTACGTCTACGGCGAGCGTGGCCATCTCCGAATCAATTCCAGTGCCCCTTGCCTCGTTCTCTATCGCTCGGATGTGCCCGGGGGCCGACAGGTGATCATCGCCGAGCCCCAGCATCCGCCCATTTTCACACTCACGATTGGCAATTGGGTCCAGGCGGCGCTAGGCCGACAGGCGCCGACCTACCCGGGTTCCCAAGGACTAGCTGATCTCAAAGTCGTCATGACTGCCTACCGCTCGGCAGATTCTGGCAAGATCGAACATGTGTAATTTCTCTACCCGGGCAGTCTTGCGGCTTTAGTTTGGCTGTGGTATAGTTCGATTGCAGTATGATCTTTGCATTACTCTAACTTTTCAGAATAGGTTAAAGAAAAGGGAGAAACCATGACTGTCGTGTCGCCGACAACGCACGACGCGCTCGTCGAGCGGACGACCGATCTTTTGCGGCAGGTATCACGTTTGATGCGCGCTGGCTCGCAAGAAGATTGGGTCTCGCTCAGCCTGACGCGGGCTCAATTGCGCGTGCTGATGCTACTGCATCAGGATGGACCAGCCGCGGTTGGCCAGGTAGCCAGCCATCTCGGAGTGACCCTTCCGAGTGTGACCGCCACGGTCGATCGCTTGGTAAGTCAGGGACTCGTCACGCGGCAAGACGATCCCAATGACCGTCGGCGGGTAATTAACCAATTGACTCCGGCCGGGACCGCTTTGGTTGAACGACTTCAAGAAGGAAAGCGGGCACGGTTGGTAGCGGCGCTCGAGCGGCTTAGCAAAGAGGATCTGCGCGAGTTGGCGCGCACCCTCGCGGTACTCGAGCGAGCTCTGTTGGATCTACCCAGTCAGCAAGAGGAGTAGCTTCATCGTCTAGCTAGTAGTTGGGGAGGAACGCTGTGCGCATTCTGTTCCGTCTCTTCCAGTTCGTGCGCCCCTACTGGTGGATGACTGCGAGCGACATTATTTTAATCCTCGCTCTATCGAGCTTCCGTTTGGGGCCAGCCTGGTTTGCCAAGCTGATTATCGACCAGGCTGTGCCCCAGCGCAGCGTTCACCTGCTGACCCTCTTTCTCATCGGGTTAGTTGTCTCCTCGGCACTCACCAACGGTTTGACTGCATTAGAAACTTACATTGAGCAGTACGTTGGGCAACGCGTCATCGCTGACTTGCGTAGCGCTTTGTATAAGCATCTCCAGTCCCAGTCGATGAGCTTCTACGACAAGAATCAGACGGGTCAGCTCATGTCGCGGGTGACCAACGACGTCTCGCAAGTACAGTTTTTCGTCACCCAAGGGGTAGCGCGCTTTATCAACATCATCGTGACGGTCGCGATCAACCTCACCATTCTCCTCTTCATCGACGTCAAGCTCACTTTGCTAACCTTGCTCGTTGGACCAGCAATTTATCTGCTCCAGCGCCAGCAAGCCAAAGTTTTTCCCCTCTTTCGTTTAGTCCAGCGGAAGATGGCCGACTTGAACATCATCATTCAAGAGAACGTCGCCGGGATCAAGTTGATTCAGGCTTATGGCCGAGAACCCTTCGAGGCGAAGCGCTTTGACGTGGTCAACCACGACATTCGGACGATGCGTATGGAGACACAGCGGAACTTCGCCATCGTGAACCCCGGCCAAGAGTTCGCGACAATGATCAGCTCGGTGATCATTCTCACCTTTGGTGCCTATCAGGTCATCAACGGACATCTTTCCATCGGTAGTTTAGTAGCGTTCCAGACCTATACCCTCCTGATCTGGCAACCATTACGCTGGCAGGCTCAGGTCTATCAGATGGCTCAGCAAGCGCTGGCCGCGGGTGAGCGAATCTTCGAGATCCTCGACACGCCTTACGACGTTGCCGAGAAGCCCGATGCGATCGTGCTCCCCCCGTTGCGTGGCGATATCAAATTCGAGAACGTTTCCTTTGCTTATGGTCACGACCGTCCGCTCGTGCGCAACGTGAGCTTCGAGGCAAAGGCTGGCCAGACGATTGCCCTGGTTGGCCCATCGGGCTCGGGGAAGACAACTTTGACCAACCTGATTCCGCGCTTCTACGACGTGACCAGCGGTCGTGTGCTAGTCGATGGTTACGACGTCCGCGACGTGACCCTGGAATCGCTGCGTAGTCAGATCGGCATGGTGCTACAGGAATCGTTCCTCTTCAACATGACGATCCGGGAGAACGTCTGCTATGGTCGGTCCGATGCGACTGAAGAGGAGATGATCGCGGCGACTAAAGCCGCCTGCGCTCACGACTTCATCATGGAGTTCCCCGACGGTTACGAAACAATTATTGGCGAGCGCGGCACGCGCCTCTCGGGTGGCCAGCGTCAGCGTTTGTCGATTGCCCGAGCGATTCTGGTGAATCCGCGTATTCTGATTCTGGATGAGGCCACCAGCAGCGTCGATACGCGTACCGATTATCTGATCCAACAGGCACTCGATAATTTGATGCAAAACCGGACGACACTGGTGATTGCCCACCGCTTGTCGACCGTCCAGCGGGCTGACCAGATCTTGCTCATTCAGGAAGGGCAGATCGTCGGCCGCGGCACCCACCAGGAACTGTTGGCGACGAACCCGATCTACCAGCAGCTCTACGAGATTCAGTTCCAGTTGCAACGTGAGGGCAGCGTGAAGAACGCTCGTCCGATGGCGGAGGTGTCGCGATGATGTTTGGCGGCGGCGGTGGAATGAGCATGGGTGGCATGGGGATGGGGATGCGTGGCGGAGGCCACGGCACACTCCTGGCCCGGGAGAAAGCCGAGCTCCAGACAAGCGTTGGAGAAGTCGTCCGTCGCCTAGCCGAGGTGGTATCTAGCCAGAAACGTAAGGTGTTCATCGCGGTCACGACCATTGTCGTGTCATCGGCGCTGCAGATGGTTCCTCCCGAGGCTACACGCTACGTCATCGATAACTTGATCCCGACGGCGGACATACGAATGATTGTCGTCGTGGCCATCGCCATGATCATGCTCCACGCGACACGCTACCTACTCAACTACATCAGTCGCTACGTGGTCGCAGCGGTTTCGCAGCACCTCGTTTACGAGATGGCCCAAAGGCTATTTGAGAACGTCCAACGACTCTCACTCCGCTTCTACGAGCGCACCGGCACCGGCGACATTATCTCCCGGACGACCAGCGACATTCAGGTGATTCAGCAGGCTTTGAGCGGGGGCATGGTCAACAGCATCATCGGCTTATTCACCATGCTTGCCTACGCGATTATCATGCTCTTCCTCTATTGGAAGTTGGCGATCCTGGTCTACGCGACTGTACCCTTGATGCTTGTTGCCAGCTACATCACTTCGGAAATCCTCCGCCATCGTTATCTCACCGTGCGCGAAACGATGTCGAACGTGAACGGGGTTCTCGCCGAGAACATCACCGGCGTGCGGGTTGCCAAAGCGTTTGCCCAGGAAGTTGCATCGACCCAGCGCTTCGAAGCGCGCAACCGCGAGAACCTGGACGCGAATATGTCGACCGCGATGGTTCAGGCTCTTTCGACGCCAGCCATCCAGATGATCAGTGCGCTGGGCATGCTGCTCGTTCTCGGGTTTGGGGCCGAGTGGACAATGAACGGCACTATGACCATTGGCACATTGGTCGCGTTCGCTTCTTATATCGTCGCCTTTTACCAGCCAGTCACCGACCTGATCCAGATCAACAACACGATCCAACAGGCGCTGGCCGCGGCCGAGCGCATCTTCCAATTCCTTGACGAAAAGCCAGAGATTGTCGAAAAGCCCGGCGCGATCGACCTGGTCGACGTCAAAGGACACATTCAGTATGATCACGTCTGGTTCGCTTACGAGGAAGGGAAGCCAGTCCTGCAGGATATCGTCGTCGACGCTCAGCCCGGTCAGATCGTCGCGCTCGTCGGTCACACCGGCTCCGGCAAGACAACCATGATCAATCTCCTGCCTCGCTTCTACGATCCTAATGGTGGACGGATCCTTATCGACGGGCACGATTTGAAGGATTTGACTGTCAAATCGCTCCGCGAGAACATCGCGGTCGTTCTTCAGGAAACGTTCCTCTTCGCTGGCACGATTCGCGACAACATTGCGTATGGGCGCCTCGGCGCAAGCGAAGAGGAAATCATCACCGCGGCGAAGGAAGCGCACGCCGATGAGTTCATCAACCGATTACCAGGGGGCTATAATTGGCAGGTTGGTGAAGGTGGTGCGTCGCTCAGTCGCGGCCAGCGCCAGCGGATCGCGCTGGCTCGGGCGATCCTCCGCGATCCGAAGATCCTGATTTTGGACGAGGCAACCTCCGACGTCGACACCGAGACCGAAATGTACATTCAGCAGGCCCTCGATCGGGTGATGAGAGGACGGACCGTGTTCGTCATCGCCCACCGCTTATCGACGATTCGCAACGCCGATCAGATCCTCGTGCTCAATCACGGTCGGATCATCGAGCGTGGTACCCATCAAGAGCTTCTTGCCCAGGGTGGCCACTATCGCGAGCTCTACGAGATCCAGTTCGCTTCTCTTTCCTCCGCGCCGTCGGCAAACGGACACAACGGCACCGTTGTTCCGGTTGGCGCTATTCCACTCGGGCAAGAACAAAGCTAGCCACGAGCACCGCGAGGACGAAAAAGGTGATTGCGACGTAAGTCAAGTCACCCTCCGCGAGGAAGGCGATCATTGACACGGTCACGTGGGTGACCGGAATCACGATCAGCAACATCAGCCCGAACTCAATGATCGCGGGCGGATGAAGCTGTAATGCTCCAGCAATCACCTCGCCCGGGGTTGTCGGTACTGGCTGGCCGGTTAAGTGGACAACAGTGTTGCTTCCTCCTTGAATGAAGAGAAGCACCGAGCCAACGAACATGATCGAGAAGCAAAGCAAGACGCCGTAGCGCAGAACGTAGCTGACAATCGTCTCGATTTGCGCGGAGGCTCTGGTGAGCTCACCAGGCTGATCGCGTGCCGTAGTCGCATTGCGCTGCCTGGAATCCCTGGATAGGGGGCTGGTCGTCACAGTGTTCTCCTTCCCCACGCCTTCAGAGCAGATGCAGGCCATAGATCTGGGTGAATTGGGCAATGCCCTTCCAAAGCATTTGGGCACAAATGACAACCAGGACGATCACAAAGATCTGGCGAATAACCGAGCCGCGAAGGATAGTGAGCAAACGCGTGCCGAGCATCGCTCCCAGGAGCACCCCCATCGCCACTGGAGCAGCCAAGATCGCCTGGATGTCGCCATGGAGGAAATAGATTCCGGCGCTCGCCGCGGCGGTGATGCCGATCATAAAGTTGCTGGTGGCACTCGATACCTTCATAGGGAGATGCATCGCGATGTCCATCGCGGGCACCTTCAGGGCACCGCTGCCAATGCCGAGGAGGCCGGAGACCATTCCCGCGATGAACATGAGGATGAGGCCGACCCCGGCCCCTCCCACCTTGTAGGTGACGTTTTGTTTCAGCGCCGCGTCGTAGTAGCTACTGTGGAGTCTCAGCCGGGCTGCTAATCCGCTGTCGGGGACGTCAGTGGGCAGCTCAGCTTTTCGCTTGCGGAACATGACCAGGCCGGAATAGGCCAAGATCAGCCCAAAGATGAAATAGAGCGCCCAGCCAGAGATCAATCCACCGATGTACGCTCCGGTCACTGCACCAGTCGTCGTGGCTATCGAAAGAAAGAGGCCAACGCGTAAGTTGGAGATCTTCTCCTTGACGTAGGTTGACGCGGCACCACTCGATGTCGCGATAACGGAAATGATGCTCGCGCCAATTGCATAGTGAATGTCAACACCGAGGACAAGTGTGAGAATAGGAACGATAATGACCCCACCACCGAGGCCAAGGAGAGAACCGAGAATACCGGCTCCGATGGCGCAAAAAAACGTGATCAGGAAGAATTCTAGGGGGGACATCCGATTTCCCGCCTCCGCCGATTTGTCCAGACAGGCGACTTTGTCTGGACAATAATAGATGATAACGGCTTCAGCGACAATGGAAAAAACGAACGCAGGAACCTACCGGGTCAAAGCACGCTGCGTCTGGCGGTCGAAGATATGGAGGTGGCGGGTATCGACGACGAGCTCGACGATCTGACCGCGACGAAGCTCGGTGTCCGCGCTCACCCGTGCTGTGATCACTTGATTGGCGACATCGGCGTGGAGCAAGGTTTCGCTGCCGAGTGGCTCGAGCAGATCGACGTGAGCGCTGAAGCTAGAGTTTGGTGGCGCCTCGGCGACTTCCTCGCGGTCAAAGAGGTGCTCCGGTCGGATGCCGATCACCACCTCACAGTCGACATATTGGTCGATCAGACTCGCCTGGCCAGGGGGCACTTGAACCCGAAAACCATTACCTTCGACAAACACCTCTCCATCCCGGGCGATCAGCCGAGCGTTGAGTAGGTTCATCGACGGACTACCGATGAAACCGGCGACGAAGAGATTGATCGGATGGTTGTAGAGATTGTCAGGTGTACCAAGCTGCTGAAGCTGGCCGGCATTGAGGACAGCGATCCGGTCGCCCAGGGTCATGGCTTCCTGCTGATCGTGGGTGACGTAAATCGTCGTTGTCCGCAGGCGCTCGTGGAGCTTGATGAGCTCGGCGCGCGTGCGCACCCGGAGCTTGACGTCCAGGTTAGAAAGCGGCTCGTCCATCAGGAAGACTTCCGGATCGCGGACGATCGCTCGTCCGAGGGCGACCCGCTGCCGCTGGCCGCCGCTGAGCTCTTTGGGACGGCGTTGGAGAAGATCGGTGATACTCAACAAGTCGGCGACTTTGCGCACCCGCTCATCGATCTCCTGGCGGGGTACACGACGAAGCTGGAGTGGGTGGGCAAGGTTGTCGCGCACGGTCATGTGTGGGTAAAGTGCGTAGCTCTGAAAGACCATTGCCACGTCGCGATCCTTGGGAGCCAGGTCGTTGACCATCCGATCACCAATAAAGATCCGTCCGCTGGTTGGCTCATCGAGGCCAGCTACCAGGCGGAGGGCGGTCGACTTACCACAACCCGAAGGACCGACGACGACCAGAAATTCGCCGTCATACACTTCGAGGTCAAGCTCGTGAAGCGCAATGACGTCGCCGAACGCTTTGGTCACCCGATCAAAAACAACGCGCGCCATACTTTCTCTTTTCGCCAGAGATTACGAGCTCCGAGTAACGAGTGATGAAGAGAGTAGCCGCTTTTGTCTCTGTGCCACTCGACCGGAACTGCTACTATCGTGGGCCGATTATATCATCGCCACGAGAGCGCGAACAGACGGTGCGCGCGGCGCCATCCTGCCGGATCACCTAAGATGGAGTACCAGGACGGCGCTCATGCCGCGACCAATTCGCCGTCGACTGGATCGAGCGGATGGGTCCGCTACTTGGGCGAGGCCGAGTGGCAAACCATCCGCTCAAAGTGACGATCCACCTCGAGGGAAGACGATAGTCGACACCTGGAGTGGAGAGCCAATCTTCACCCTTTGAGATTCGGAACAAGGACTGTTTCAGACGAGTCCCGCCCGGCTCAATGCCCAGTCCAGCTCGCCCAGGCTGGGCTCGATCAGGATCTCCCCGGCCACGCTCACCGTCGGGTGGCTGGCGTAGCCGCCGGTCAGCCAGCGCAGTTGGGCGGCCGCCGCCGGCTCCTCCTCCAGATCGACGTAGCGGTAGGGGATCCCGAGGCGGTCGAGGTAGCGGCGCACGAGCTGGCTCGCAGCGCACCAGCGCGTGCCGTAGACCGTCACCGGCGCGACGGCCGGCGCGTCGCGGACCCCGTAAGGGGCATAGCGCCCGGTACTTGCGAGGGACATACAATCACCTCCTTACTTACCGCCAACGGCTAGCCCCGGCCATGGCGACCTCTCCGGCCGGCGCCGCGCCAGTGGTGCTGGCCGGCTGCCGAATCTCGCCGAGCACGTGGTATAGCTCGTAGATATCCGGGATCTGGTGGAGCTGCGGCGAGACGTGAGCGTAGCGGATGACGCCCTCACCGTCGAGCACGTAGAGGGCGCGCTCGGAGAAACCATCCGACTCCCGCCAGACCCGGTAGCGGCGGGCGACCTCGCCCTTGGGGTGGAAGTCGGCCAGAAGCGGGAAGGTGATCCCGCGTACCGCCGCCCAGGCCCCGTGGCTGTAGAGGCTATCGACCGAGATGCCGATGAGCTGGGCGTTATACTTGGTGAACTCGGCACTCTCGGCCTGATACAGGCTGAGCTGGTCGGAGCAAGTCGGGCTCCAGTCGAGCGGATAGAAAACGAGGACGACCGGCCGCCCCCGGAAGTCGTGGAGCGCCACGGCCTGGCCATTGGCATCCAGCAGGGTGAAATCCGGCGCGATTGTACCGACCGGTAGGGGCTCGTTCTGGGCGGTGCCATCCATCTTCGGCGCCGTCTTGTAGAGGTCCGCGACATCCTGCAAGGTGAGTGCATTGGTCGATTCCGCCGCCCCCGGGCGAAGGTTGCGCCAGAGATCCTGGGTCATCCCATGGAGGATCGAGATAGCCTCCTTCTCTGGGCCATCCGGAATACGGTCTGCAAGCGCCGCGAAGCGCTCCTCGAGATCAAGCAGACGACGTGTGTAAGGCTTCCCTTCCATAGGCAGCACACCTCCTTTCGCAACACGCGGATCGGAGCTGGTGGACGACGGATGTCCACGCTCCAAGACTATTCTAAGCTCGGCTCGTCAGATACCCGTCGGAACCGAGTTAGAAGTAGATACGATGAGACATTAGCCCAGGCACTGATTCTCCCCGAGCGATCCGACGGAAAACCGACCGCGGCACGCCAGAAGATGGAGAGTCGAGAGTCCGGATCCGTCTCTTCCGGCGCAGCACCTCGATTGATGAACACGCGAGGCGCGACGGCCAATCATCCGCCGGGCCGCGTTGCCCGCACCTCCAGGCATGCCCCCATCAGCCGGAGCCGACGGATTGGGCGAGAGCGGGTTGACGCTCACGCGTGACCTGGCGCCGGACCTGCGCGGCCAGCCACACCGACATTGACCAGCGCGCCGGCTTGCGTTGCAGCGCGGCAAATGCGCCAGCCAGCACGTCGGCCAGGACGTGCTGGATTTCCTCCTCACTGGGTTGTCGCCCGGCGTCCCGCAGTGCCTGCGCGATCGTCCGAGTCAGACCGGGCAGCTCGGCTTCGACCAGGTGGGAGAAAGCCGCCCGGTCCCCAGCCAGCGCGCGGTCGAGCAGCTCCCGCTCTTCCAGGAGAATCCGCTCCGCCGCGCGCGCCTCGGCGGCGCTGAGCGAGGCACGGCGGCGCTCGTGGCTAGCATCGCGGCGGAGCTTCGCCTCGTAGCGCTCGAGCTTGTCCTCCAAATCATCGAAGGCACGGGCGAGGAGGGCGTGGAGCGAAGGCGCGACATTACGCTTGGCCAGCAGCGATGTGCCAAGGATGTCGAGCCGGACGCTGCCCCGGTACTCCTCGCGGCGGGCGTGGCGCTCCAGGTCGAGGAACAGGTCGAGCGCGTCCGGGGCAAAGTGGCGGAGTCGACGCTCGAACCGCGCGACCGCGCGATCGATGAGCTCCCGATCGGCCGCCGAGAGCTCACAACGTCGGGTCATCAGGTGCAGCCGAATCATCGCTCCCTTCCCTCGGTCAGAAGTCCAAGCGTGGTCAGCTCCCGCTCCGGCCGGGCCATGACGTGCAAGTCAGGAGCATACATCCGGACCTGCTCCCCCCGCCACGCGACGGCCTTGTCCCGGTCACTGATCAAGCGCTCTTCTTGCTGAATCAGATTGTCGTTGCCGGGTGGATCACGGTACCCCAAAGCGATCCACCAGTAGCCATCACGCTCGGCCAGGCGAGCGTAGGCGCATTCAAACTGATCGACCCAGCAGATCGTCATCTCAACCACCTTCTGCTTCTTCGATGGGCAACGATACTTCGAGCTGAAAGCGCAGGAAGGCGCCGATCCCCTCGCCCTCTCTGCTCAGGCGATCGGACGCCGGGCCATGGACTGTCTCGACCAGCCCGCCCTCGTTCAAGGTACGCTCGACCGCCCGCTCAACGACGTCGTCGAGCCGCCGCGGCGTCCCGCCACACTCCGGGCAGGAGATCGTACACTCGGCGATGAGCAGCCCGCACGCCGGGCACTCCGCGCCCGGTGGGCCGGCGGCGTCAGTGACGATCAGGCGATGGACGGCACCCCGGCTGATCGCCCGCAGCGTCGGCGCCAGCCCCCGGACGCCGCGGCCGACGAAGACGGCATCGAGGAGATCGTCGATCAGCCTCTCCTCCGCAACACGCTCGGCCTCCCGCTCGATCTCGCGGGTCTTCGCGAGGATCTCGGACGGAGGGGCGAAGATCTCCGCCGGGAAGGTCCCGGCGAGCCGCTCGCGGAGCCGCCGCGGCAGGAGCCGCCGCAGCTCCGCCGTCGCCTCCGGTGGGCCGGCGAGGACGAGCCGGTCGAAGGGCTTGCGCCAGAGAAGCGCCGAGAGTTCTTCCGCGACGCGACGTAAGTGCCAGAAGACGTGCGCTGCGTGGTGGCGCTGGTAGTTGGCCTGCGACCAGCCACCTTGCTCGTGCTTGCCCGGCACGAGGTCCTCGACGAACTCCTGTTCAACAATTTCGCCCAGGTATACCATGAAGAGGCGCGCCTTCTCTTTGTCGACCAGGGCGACGACGTAGCGCTCGTACTCATCGAGGACATCGAGAAGCGGCCGCAGATACGGCCGCGGTCCGACGTGCACCCGGTCTGCGACTGGCACTGGCAAAGCGTAGCTCTGCCAGAGGTTCTGAGCCGAGCAACTGAAGAGGGCCAGGCCCGGCCCACCTGGTGGCTGATCGCGCAGGTAGGCTCGTACCCGCTCGACATCAGCTTGAACAGCCGTGCGCCAGGCATCGTCCAGGCCGGCCTCGACCGTCTTGAGCAGGTCGTCGAAGGCAGTCCGATAGGACCGCCGGATCTGGCGCTCTGGCGCGAGGTTGAGGTAGACACTCAGGACCGGGGCATCGCCGCCGGCGAAGGCGACAAGGTATTGCAGGTCGGCGGTGATCATGTTCCCTTACCTCCTCTGGCGAGTCGCGCGACGAGGTGCGCGCGCCGCTCCGGCCCCGGCTCCGCTCGCTCGATCGCGCCGAAGATAGCCTCGCTCGGCGTGGCGCCAGGCGCCTCGTCGTATTCCTCGGCCAGGGCTGCCCGCAGGAACTCCCGCGCCCGATCGATCCGCCACGAGACATCGGCGACGCTGGCACCTTCGAAGTCGGCGACCTCCCGCAGCGAGTAGCCGTCGCAGGCGTGGAGGAGAAACGGCTCGCGCCACGCCTCGGGCAGCCGCCCGAGGATGCGAGCGAGGGCACGTTGAAACTCGGCGCTCTCGGCGACCTCGGCCGGGATCGGTGCCCCGGGATCGGGCAGGACATCGCCGATGTCACACACTTCCTTGCGACATATGGATCGGAGCTCGCGGACACCCGCGCTCCGATATAATTCTAGGGGACACTCCCATCAGAAGCCGGTCGAAAGTGAGTAAGAAGTAGGTACGAGACGTCGGCATTCTCTGTCCCAGCGCCGCTCAAGTTGCGCCCTCCCCGATAATCCCGTATACTCATCTCGCCCGGACACACTTTGTCGAGGACTCAAGGGGATATGACGGAAATGCTTTCCGCGCCGGAGAAGGCAAAAAGCTCCGGTAATGTGATGGTTATTCTGGCGATCATCGGCTTAGTGCTGCTCGTCGCCGGGATTTTCTTCCCGGTGACGCTCGCGAGCGTCGAGATCAAGGCCAGCACGCTTACCACAATAGCCGGCATTCCAATCTCGAACTCGCTGATCACCGGCTGGATCTCAATGATCATTTTGATCGTCCTTTTTGGTCTCGCTACCCACTCGATGCAGCTCGTGCCGGGACGTCTGCAGAGCTTGGCTGAGGCGGTAGTCGGAACGCTGCTCGACACGGCCGAGAATATGGTTGGCCGAGAAAAAGCGCGCGAGTTCTTCGCGCTATTCGCGACGATCTTCTTGTACGTGCTCGTGAATAACTGGATCGAGCTCGTTCCTGGCTTCACTAACGCGACGATTTACGTGACGCAAATCGAAGGGACGACGAAGGTAGCCGTGCCACTCTTTCGTTCGCCGAGTGCTGATCTGAACTTCACGCTTGCTCTCGCACTCAGCGCGGTATTCATGGTCCAGTTTTGGAGCATCAAGCACACTGGCCTTCGTGGTTGGGGCGGCAAATTCATCAATCTGAGCGGTGGGCCACTTGGCTTCTACGTGGGACTGCTCGAATTGGTGAGCGAGGTTGCCAAGATCATCTCCTTTAGCTTCCGGTTATTTGGAAACCTATTCGCGGGCGACGTGCTCCTCTCAGTGATCCCGTCTCTGGTTCCCTGGGTCGTCGTCCTGCCCTTCATGGGCCTCGAGGTGTTCGTCGGAGTAGTTCAGGCGTTCGTCTTCGCGATGCTGACGCTCGCCTTCATTGCCATGGCCACCATTTCGCACGACCACGGCGGCCACCAAACCGAGCACGCGCACTGATAAAACAAGGGCGGGCACGATGCCCGCCCTTGTTTTATCAGCTCACCCCCGCTTCTTGGGAGCTTCGGTGCGCATGAAGCCTTTGAGGGGATCAAGCAGACAGTAGGCCGTTCCCGGCGGCACCGTCGTTTGCAGATAGATTGGTCGGCCGGTCGCGAGATCGATTGCGGTCTCCCCACGATTGGTCGTTTGACCCGGTAAGAAAACAGCGGTCGCCGGCAACGTATTTAGCTCGGTCTCTGGCGCCATGGTGAGGAACCAGGTCAGCTTGGCCGGATCCACGCCCGCTTGGCGCAGTCGGTCGAGGTTGGTGAGTGTCGGACTCTGTGTACTCATCCCCTTTGGTCACTCCTACTTCGTCTGTTGGGTACGCACCCGCGGCGTTCGTTGTCGCTCGGTTACCGGCGTCCCTGGCTCCCAGGGGATCTCGGCCCGCGGCCGTCCCGGCTCCAGTGGAATCTCTGAATCGACGGTAATGCCATTCGACGGCGGCTCGGGCAAGATCGGATTCTGCCCCTCGGGAATATCGGCCTCGGGAATCATCGGCGTTTTGGGCTTCCAGATGATCGGCTCCTCGCCCGTCGGCGGGGTGCGTGGACGGTTTCGCAGACGTCCCATCGTCAGATCCTTTCCCGCTCTCAATGATACGACAGAAGCGTGCCTTTTTGTCTAGGTCTAGTATCGCCTCATCTCTTAGGGTGCATCCGCCAAGTCGGTGCCACCTGTCAGGTCAGCAGCGACAGCGGATGCTCCAGCAGCTTCTTCACCTCGCCCAGAAACTCGGCGGCGGTGATGCCATAGTAGACGCGGTGGTCAGCCGAGAGCGACACATGCATTCGGGGTGAAATGACCACTTGATCGTCTTTGACAACCGGCTTCTTCTCGATCTGACCGACAGCCAGGATGCCACTCTCCGGGGGATTGATGATCGCCAGGAACTCCTCGACCGGGTAGTGGCCGAGATTCGAGATGGTGAACGTACCGCCATCATAATCGCCGGGCAGCGCCTTGCCTTCCCGGGTGCGTTGCACCAGGGCTTTTGCCTGTTTTGCCAGGGTATACAGATCAGTCCGGTCTACCTGATGCAGCACCGGAACGAGCAAGCCACCGCCTTCGACGGAGACGACCAGCCCGATGTTCACATCCTCGTGGTACTCCACGTGATCGCCTTGCCAGGAAGCGTTGACCAAGGGAAATCGGCGCAGCGCCAGCCCAACCGCTTTGACGATCAGATCGGTAAAGCCAACCCGCACGTCGATCCAGGTCGTGTTGAGCTGCTGGCGCAAACGACTCGCCTCGGATACATCGACTTCGGTCGTGACGTAAAAGTGGGGGATCGTCGTCTTGCTCTGGACCATCCGCCAAGCGATCGTCTGCTGCATGCGTGTCGCCGGCTGCTCGATCGGGCCAGCCATCGGCTCGGCGGCGGCCGGTGGCGGCGCACCACGCCGCGCCCGGGCAACCGACTCAACGTCCTCACGGGTAATTCGCCCGCCGGGACCAGTCCCAGTCACCGTGCTCAAATCGATGTTCAGCTCTTCAGCAAGGCGACGGGCGATCGGCGAGGCCTTCACTTCCGAGGCTGGTGGCAGACCCGGCACTGGGCGCTCGATAGGCGGTGCGGCTGGTCGGGTGGCGACAGCAGCCTCCGTGGACGGAGCACCGACTGCTTCGGTTGGAGCTTCGTTTGAACTGCCAACGATAGCAATCGGTGTTCCGATCGGGACCGTTTGTCCTTCGGGGAGCAGGATCCGTAGAAGCTTCCCGGTCCCGTAAGATTCCAGGGTCATCGTTGCTTTGTCGGTTTCGATCTCGGCAAGGGGCTCGCCCTTGTGGAC
>JAJPKB010000013.1 GCA_021323915.1 Chloroflexota bacterium
TCGTCAACCTGGCGCCGGGCGATCCGGTGACGGCGCTGCTGGATCCCGAGCAAATGGCCGCGCTCGGGCCGGGCTGGGTGCAGCAGCAGAAGGAGGCGCTCGGCCTCGATCAGCCGATGCCGGTGCGCTACGTCCTGTGGCTCGGCCAGCTGGCGCGTGGCAATCTCGGGTACTCTTACGTCGACCGGCGACCGGTCCTCACGAAGGTCGAGGAGCGAATCGGGGCAACCCTTCAGCTGATGGGCGCGGCGTTCCTGATCGGCGTCCTCGTCAGCATCCCGCTCGGCGTCCTCGCGGCGGTTAAGCAGTACTCGCTGATCGACTACCTCTCGAACGTGCTCGGCATGGCCATGGTGTCGATCCCCGGCTTCTTCGTCGGGCTGGCCGGGATCTACCTCTTCGCGGTGCTCTGGCGGGTGCTGCCCACCGCCGGCATGGCGACGATCGGCGCCCCGTTCTCGCTGACCGATCGGCTGGACCACCTGATTATGCCGGCCATGGTCCTGGGGCTGGCGAGCGCGGCGCCACTGATCCGCTACACCCGCTCGTCCATGCTCGACGTGATCCACCAGGACTTCGTCCGCACCGCGCGAGCGAAGGGCCTGCCCGAGCGGGTGGCGATCGTTCGTCACGCCCTCCGTAACGCGCTGATCCCGGTGATCACCGTCGTCGCCCTGCAGATCCCGGGGCTCGTCGGCGGATCGGTGATCATCGAGCAGATCTTCGCCTGGCCGGGGATCGGCACCCTGGCGATCTCGGCGATCTACGGCCGCGACTACCCGACGATCATGGCGATCAACCTGCTGGGGGCGGTGGCGGTCGTGATCAGCAGCCTGATCGCCGACGTGCTCTACGCCCTGGCCGATCCACGGGTGCGCTATGGCTGAAAGCTCCGGCAAGCGCCCGCCGCTCGGCGGTCCTTCCACCAGCCTGACCGCTCCGGCCGTCGCCGCCGGTCCGATCGACGCCGGCGAGACGGTTGCCGCCCGCCCGACGGTCTGGAAGCGCTTCCGAAGGCACCGGCTGGCGATGTTCGGGCTGGTCGTGCTGGTCGTCCTCGCCCTGATCTGCGCGTTCGCGCCGGAGATCTTCCCCCTCAAGCCCTACGCGGTCGACCTGCGCGCCTACCAGAAGCCGCCAAGCGCCGCTCACTGGCTCGGGACCGACTCGTCGGGACGCGACGTGTTGAGTCGGCTGATCTTCGGCGGGCGGGTCTCGCTCTCCGTCGGCATCGTGGCCGTCGGCATCTACGTCGCGCTGGGGATGCTCTTCGGATCGGTCTCCGGCTACTGGGGCGGCTGGGTCGACAGCCTGGTGATGCGCCTGGCGGACATCTTCATGGCCTTTCCTCGGCTGATCATTATCATCACCGTTGCCGCGCTGGTCGGACCGAGCATCTACAACGTCATGCTGATCATTGGGCTGCTCGGCTGGCCGCCGACCGCCCGGATCGTGCGCGGCATGTACCTTTCGCTGCGCGAGCAGGAGTTCGTGACGGCGTCGCGCGCGATCGGCGCGAGTCCGGCCCGGATCATGGCGCTCCATCTGCTGCCGAACGTGCTGGCGCCGGTGATCGTCGCCTCGACGTTCGGCACCGCCGAGGCGATCCTGCTCGAAGCCGGTCTCAGCTTCCTGGGCCTGGGGGTGCAGCCGCCGACGGCGAGCTGGGGCAACATGCTCAACGCCGCCCAGGACATCACGATCCTGCAGAGCATGCCCTGGCTCTGGCTGCCGCCGGGCTTGATGATCGCGATCACCGTGCTGAGCCTGAACTTCGTCGGCGACGGCCTGCGCGACGCGCTCGATCCACATCAACAACCGGGAGGAATCAGGTGAAGATCACTCGCATCGATACCTACACCGTCGTCGTGCCGGTTCACCCCGGTTCCTGGCACAGCCCCGAGCACGAGCCGGAGGCCTATGTGCGCGGCGGGGTCCTGGTGAACATGAGCTGGCCGAGCGTGCCGACGGTCCTCTTGCGCGTCCACACCGACGCCGGGCTGATCGGCCTGGGCGAGGCCCACCGGGGCATCTCGGCCGGCGCGGTGCGGGCCTGGGAGCCGTACCTGATCGGCCACGACGTCCATGAATTCACCCTCCAGGACCTGCCGATGCAGGGCTTCAGCGCGCCGGAGCCGATCTACGACGCCTTCGAGATGGCCTTCTACGACCTGATCGGCAAGGAGCGGGGCGTGCCGGTCTACCAGCTCTTCGGCGGCAAGTTCCGCGACCGGGTACCGGTTTCCTGGTGCAGCGGCCGGCACACCCCGAGCGACGCGGCGGCGATGGCACGGCGGGCGGTCGAGCAGGGCTACCGGGTGCTGAAGATGAAGGCCACCGTCGACGATCCGCTGCCCGAGCGGCTCAAGGCGATCCAGGACGCGGTGGGCGACGCGCTGGTCGTCAACGTCGACCCCAACCAGCGGTTCTACCAGCCGTTCCACCTCTTCGAGATCGTCAACCGGCTGCGGGACGCCGGCGTCCACAACGTCGAGTGCTTCGAGAGCCCGTTCAACCAGCGGAACCTCGACTGGTACCGGCTCGCCCGGCAGAAGATCGACGTTCCGATCGCCCTGCACCTGGGTCCGCCGAGCGAGGTGTTCGAGGCGGTGAAGCACGAGGCCAGCGACTGGCTGAACCTCGGCGGCTCGATGGTCAACTTCTACAAGACGAGCGCGGTCGCCGAGGCAGCGGGGATTCCGGTCTGGCACGGCTCGGGCGTCGGCTTCGGGATCAGCGAGGCCTCGTACGTCCACGTCTGCGCGGCGACGCGCAACTGCACCCTGACCAGCGACATCGTCGGGGAAAAGCTTCGGGTCGACGACCTGATCGTCGAGCCGCTGGTCTTCGAAGGCGGCCACGCGCTGGTACCCGAGAAGCCCGGCCTGGGCGTCGAGCTGGACCTGGAGGCGGTGGAGCGGTTCGGGGTTCGGTCGTAGCCGATCCATCTGGACTGTGCGTTGATCGCTCTACTGGGTTCGTGAGGTTGCGCGCATCGCGGCATCGCCCGGCTCGCGGAGCAGCGTCATGCTGCGGTTCCGGGTGATATTCCGACACGATTCGCTCCGAACCGTATCAGATGATCAGAGTCGAGATGCGCCCCGCCGAACGTCCTTTTCGTCGCGGGAGCACTGCGAGACCTGCTTCAACAGAAGGGCAGCTTTGGTACGGCGGAAGCGATCGGTTATGCCGTGCTTGCGATTGGCTTGATTCCAAGTGCAACGAGAAGATGCTCCTTCAGCGCAAGGATCTCTCTAGCCTTCACGTAGTAGCCGAGGTGAGTTGGGATACTCGTCTTCGCAACCGGCGTTGCCGTGGTTGGAATGTTTACAATCTCTAA
>JAJPKB010000134.1 GCA_021323915.1 Chloroflexota bacterium
CCTACCTCGTCGGCGAGTCGCGGCGGTCGGCCGGCTCGCTGGTGTTCGTTCGGGTCGCCGATCGGTCGGTCGTCGGGCGCGTGCGCGTCCAGCAGTGGCCAAGCCGGATTCGGTGGGATCGGAACCGCTGCGCGCGGCGGCTCCCCGAGGTTGGCCTCGCGCTGCTGAGTGCCCGGCCCGGCCCGATCGTCGACGGTCAAACGACGGTCCGGGTTTGCCTGGTCGGACGCGACGGCCACGCCGTGATGCGCCGGTTTCAGGATCTCGACGCGGCGTACCTGACCGATGCCGCCGAGTACGAGGTGATCTTCCAGGCGACGACGGCGCGGTCCCGCCCGTGGCGATCGCTCGCGGTAGGTCGGGCCGCCCGATCGGTTAGCTGAAGCAGACGCGCGACCGGGATCAGGTGACGTAGATGATCTCGGCGCGAAGGTGATAGGGCAGGTAGTCGTTGAGGACCGCGCGCAGGCGCGCTTCCCGCTGCGGCGTATGCCCGAGGTGAAAGACCCCGATCTCCGATCCCTCCTCCGAACCGGTCCGAATCTCGACCGAACAGGTCAGGCTGAGCTGGGCGTACCCCGGGTCGCCGTGGGTCTCCGAGGTGAACGTCGGGGTCAGCCGGAGCAGCGTTGCCGCGCGGCCGGCCGGCTCGACTCCGGCCAGGGCGAGGTCGGGCTGACAGCGGTAGCGGCGCGGCGTCTTCGAGCCCTCCGGAACGTAGCTGAAGCGGACGAGCCCCGCGTTCGACCGCCGCGCCGTCAACGGTCCGGTGAACAGGACGTTCGACGCCAGGACGAGCTCACCCACCGCGACCGGTCCCAGCACTGTCGCGCGCTCGATCACGGCGGGTGGTCCGCCGTCCTCGTCGCCGGAGACGCTGGCGATAGCCACGCCGCCCCGACCGTCGACGATGCTATCCTCGATTCTCAAGCCGAGCACGTCCGAGGGGAGACGAATCGGGCCAACGACGCTGGAGGAGATCGCGACCTGCGACCGCGACGATTCGCCGCCGACCGCCTGAACGGCCGGTCGAGCGCTCGAGCCGCTACCGGTCGGCCGCAAAGTGCAGTGCGCGATCTGGAGCGTCAGATTACCCCGGAAGCTGACGGCTCCGTCGAGCCAGAGTCCGTTCAGCAGCAGGCGCGCGTCCGGGTGCGCGCTCCGCACGGTCAGGTCCCCGACGATGCACGGACAGGCGTCGTTCGCCGCCTCGATCGCCAGGTACCGGGGATCGGCGAAGTGGAGAATCTCGCTGTCCGGCGATGCGGACGCGCCGCTCGCCGGTGCAAGATCGTAGGAACGGCTGTCGACGATCTGGATGATCCCGCTTCGACCGCTCGCCGACCACGCCGCGAGCGCCTCGGCCAGGCTATCAAAAGCGAGCGCGCCTGACGCGTCGGGCGGGCGGCGCGCCCGCCCGACCCGCGCCCGCCAGGCCTCGGCGTCGGCGTGGGAGAGCGCCGCCCGACGATCGTACGGTCCGCCGCCGAGGTTGGCGCTGAAGCCATAGGCGTAGCTGACTTCGACCTCGGACGCCGCCGCGCCCTCGGGCAAGGTGAGCCGACCCAGGGCCGGATCCACGGCCACTATCCAGGGCCTGTCTCCGTCGTCCGGGGGCGGGGGTGACCACGAGCTGAGATCGGTCAGGTAGAGTCGATCGCCGGGAACCGCCTCCAGCTTCCCGCTCGCCCGGTCGCCGACGAAGACCTCGAGGACCGGCTGTCGACCGAGGTAGTCAGTTCGTGGAGGAGCGCCGCGACGTCGCGCGCTCACTTCGTCGGCCAGGGTGAGCCGGTGCAGCGGCGCCGGCACGTTCATCTCGGTCAGCCGTCCGTTTCGGGTGGTCGGGGTTCGCGGGCGGTTGAACAGCGGTGCGTCGAGGCCGAACGGGTTGAAGGTATAGCCCCCGGGTCGAACCGCCCGCGCGGTGCCTCGAGCGACCGGGTAGCTTTCCAGACGCCAGAAGAACAGTCCTACGTCGGACAGGTTATAGAAGCTCCGCGCGATCGACGAGTCTCCCACCCGTTGTTCCCCGTCCAGGTCGACGGTGTGGGCGCTGGCGTCGAACGGGCCGTCGACCGGACCGGATCGGCCGACCTCACGGAGGTCGACGGTACCGCCCTTTCCCGGTCGAGGCGCCCGAAGCGACTGGGTCGCCGCCAACCGCTCGATGGCTTCGACGGCGTGCGCCCGCCAGCCGGTCGCGTCCAGCGCCGCGCGCTCGATGGTCGTCGGAGTACCCTTCCACCGGCGATAGCCGATCGTATGGGCGACCTGGCTGCGTCGACTGAAAGGGAGGGTGACGTCCTCGGCCAGCACCTCCACGCCCAGCAGGTCGGCGATGTAGGGAACGACCCACTCGTCGCAGGTCTCGATGAACCAGTTGTCGTACAGCGCGGCAACGTCGTTCTGAATCGTCTGAAACTCGCTCTCGATCACCGCGAGCAGGGCGCGTAGCGGCTCCCCCCGGTCCAGGTCGCGGACGCGGTAGATCGCCGGCAGCAGATTGTAAAGGCGCTCCTCGCTCACCGGCCCTTCTCCGCGCGGATCTGCAGGCCGTTCGACGCGTTCAGGAGGAGCAGCTGATCCGGAACGACCTGTCCTCGCTCCCAGCGCGCCGGCTCCGCGGTCAGGACCGGATTCACCTCGCGGCGCCAGCCGATCGGATAGAGCGCCTCGAGGCGAACCGCGGTGACGCCGCTGATCCCCTGGATCAGCGCGACGACGTCCGAGGCGGTGAGGCCCGCGCCGAGGTCGCGTCGCGCGAAGGAAAACGCCTCGGTCAGCGTCTCGACGACCGCGGCCACGACGGCGTCGGCGACCCGGTCGACCTCGACCAGCACCGCCGCCGCCAGGTCGAAGTACACCGGCTCGTACGAGTCGACGCGCACCGGCGGCCCCGGAACCCGGTACTCCTCGATCGCCTGGACTAGCGACCTGTACAGGCCGGAGCCCGGATCGAGCGGCCGACCATCCTCGGTGGCGAGGGTGACGTGAATTAGCTCCTCGCCGCCACTTCGGAGCACCCGCACCCGCGCCTTACTCACGCCGGCGAAGGACCGGACGAAATCCTCGTAGTCCCGCAGCGAGACGATGCGCCCGAACGTCCGGATGGTGAGCGGCGCGCGCGTTCGCGCCTCGTCCATGCCCTCCGGAAGCTCGCCGCCGGTCGCGGGAACCGGGTTCGTGACCTTCCGAACGCCAGGTGGCCGACTTCGCGGCGTGGTGAGACGGTTCGCGTCCAGGTTTCCGGTTGGGCCGAGGCCGCTTCGGTAGGTCGCGACCACGTTCTCGGTCCCGGTCGGCAGGCGCGCCCCACGCTCGCCGTCGCCGAAGGTCACCGTCGGCCGTCCCTCGTCGTCGAACCGGACCATGTACACTCGATCGCGCGGCCCCGCGGTGTAGAGCGAGGGAACCTCACGCCAGAAGATGCCATCGGTCAGCGCGGCCGTCTCGATCACGCCGGGCACCGGCACCAGCGGCCGGGTCACCGTCGGCTGGACGCGGATCGTCAGCGTATCGGCGCTCCCGGACGGCGTGGCCGCGGGCACGTAGGTGAGAGGAGGCTTCTTCAAAGTGAAATGCTGGTTGGCCCGGCTCGCGTTGCCGCTGCCGAGCACTTCCTGGGGCACGGTCTCCCCGTGGGTCGCCGGCGCGACGTTGGCGCTGAGGGTCGTCGTCGACGGATCGTACGACTCGCGGAGCGGTGCCGCGAGGGTCAGGGTGGTGTACTCCTGGTTGGCGGATACCTCGCTCGCCAGGATCCGGGCGATCTCGCCGATCGATGGGTCGGCCGGACCGGCGCCATCCTGGAACAGATCGTCGGCGCTAGCGGCGATCGTTCCCTCCCAGCCGGCCTCGTTCCGGAGCGTCCAGGTTCGCCAGGTCGGCTGCCCCGGGAACGGGCGCGGCATCCCCAGCACGGCAAGAGCCGGACTCGAGGAGACGCTCAGCTCGCTCGCGCCCCGGCGGATTAGATAAGCGACGTCCTGATCGTCGCGCAGCAGCCAGACGCGGCCCGACTGCACGACGACGATCGACGCCGCGCTCGCCAGGGTGACGCCCTGATCGGCGAAGTCGGCGCGCACGGCGTCGGACAGGACGCCCAGATCGAGGTCGCTCTGGCGCGCGAGGCTCAGGCTGAACAGCGCATCCCGGGGCCACGGCAGCCGGGTCAAGCCATCGGTCGCGGTGAGAATGGCCGCGTCGCCGGTCCCGACCTGGATCGCTCCGGTCCGGTCGAAGGCGATCGCGCGCACGTCGTTCGACGCGCCGACCGGAACGATCGTCCAGGCGCCATCGCTGGCGCTCACCAGCCAGAGCCCGGCGCCTCGGGTGCCGACGTAGAGATTGCCCCGGGCGTCGAACGCCATCGCCGCCACCGGCTGACCCCGGAGGCCGAGCGGGCTCCAGGCCGCTCCGTCGAGCCGAAAGACGCCGTCGGGGGTTCCGACCACCAGCCGTCCGGTCCGATCGAACGCCATCGCGGACACCTCGCGCGATCGCGGGCCAAGGCTGCTCCAGCCG
>JAJPKB010000607.1 GCA_021323915.1 Chloroflexota bacterium
GTCAGCCGCATGAACTGGGCGACGAGCGATCCGATGGCTCCGCCAGTCATGATAATCGGTCCCTCGGCGCCGAACGGACCGCCCGTCCCGATGGCGATGGCGGCGGAGACCGGCTTCAGGACCGAGACCTTCGGCTCGACCCGGCTTCCGTTCATCAGCACCGCTTCGATGGCCTCCGGAATCCCGTGGCCGCGGATCTTCTCCGAGCCGTAGCGCGCCATGATCCCGACGATGATCGCGCCGACGACCGGCACGACGATCACCAGCGGGCCGAGATGGTTCTGAGAGGGCGAGATCAGATCGCTCCCCCAGCGCTGAAAGAACGCGAAGTTGGTGATGATCCCGATCAACTTGACGAGAACCCAGGCGACCCCAGCGCTCACCACGCCGAGGCAGATCGCGATAACTGACATGGGGATCACGCGCCAGTTAACAGTAAAGTCGCCTAATTCCGCGGCGGCATCCTCGGAATCCTGGCCGTCCAGGGCCTGGGTGAGTCTGGCCCAAACGCCGGTGGGCGAGCTACTCACGATTGTTCCCCCGTTTTTTATGTGAGCGCGGCGGGCGCCCGATTAGTGTGAGACACCGGTCGCAAGCGTGGCTGGACCAGGTAAACAGACCGCCCTTCACCACGAAGGCGCGAAGAGAAGTACCAAAAAAACTCGTGCCCCTGGATTCGTGTTCTTCGCGCCTTCGCGGTCAGGTTGCTCTATCCGACCCGATCGTGGGCACGGATCTATATCGTAACGCGATCTTTTCAGTCAGTCCAATAGTAACACGGCGAGACTCGCCCGCACAAGGAGCACCCTCCTCGCCAACACGTTATAATCCTCGGACGGGAACGAATCAGTTCAACGCGCGCTCGCGCGCCACGAGGTTCTGAACAGTGCCGAGCTACTTCATCACCGGGGGCGCCGGGTTCCTCGGGATCAATCTGACCCGCTACTTGCTGGCGCGCGGTCATCGGGTCACGACTTACGACTTCGCCGACTTCGACTACCCCGACGTTCGCGATCGGGTCAGGAGCGTCAAGGGAGACATTCGAGACGCGTCCGCCCTCGACGCGGCGATGAGCGGCGCCGAGGTCGTCGTCCACACCGCCGCGGCCCTTCCTCTTTATAAGAAGGAGGACATCTATTCAACCGACATCGACGGCACCCGCAACGTCGTCGAGACGGCGTATCGGCACGGGGTCGATCGGCTGATCCACATCTCCTCGACCGCGGTCTACGGGATCCCCGATCACCACCCCTTGCGCGAGGACGACAAGCTCGACGGCGTCGGGCCCTACGGCAAGGCGAAGATCATGGCCGAGGAGATCTGTCTCGGCTACCGCGAAAAGGGAATGTGCGTGACGATCATCCGGCCGAAGTCGTTCGTCGGCCCGGAGCGATTAGGCGTCTTCGCCCTGCTCTACGATTGGGCGAAGGACGGCAAGGGCTTCCCGATGATCGGCAGCGGCGACAATCGATACCAGCTCCTCGACGTCGAGGACCTCTGCCAGGCGATCTACCTCGCGGCGACCGTCGACAAGAGCAAGGCGAACGACACCTTCAACGTCGGGGCGAAAGAGTTCACCACGATGAAGCAGGATTATCAGGCGGTTCTCGACTACGCCGGCCACGGTAAGAAGATCGTCCCGTTTCCGGCCTGGCCGGCGATCTGGGCCCTCCGGGTGCTCGAGTTCTACCACCTGTCGCCGCTCTACAAGTGGGTGTACGAGACCGCCGCGAAGGATTCGTTTGTCTCGATCGAGAAGGCCGAGCAGATCCTCGGCTTCGAGCCAAAGTACTCGAACCAGGACGCGCTGCTCCGCAACTACAGGTGGTACCTGGACAATCTGTCCAAGTTCGAGCACAGCTCCGGCGTCTCGCACCGCGTTCCCTGGAAACAGGGAATTCTTAGTCTGGCAAAAGTCTTCTTTTGAGCGATCACTTGTTAAACGATGGAGAAGATACAGATGGCGCTAACCGTGGGATATATTGGCCTGGGATACATGGGCAAGCCGATGGCGCGGAACCTCCTCAAGGCGGGGTTCTCACTCACCGTCCACAACCGTAGCCAGGCCGCGGTGAACGAGCTCGTGGCCGAAGGCGCGACGGCAGCCGATTCCCCGCGAGCGCTCGCCGAGCGGGTCGATGCCGTGTTCTCCTGCCTGCCGGGGCCGGCCGACGTGGAAAAGGTCTACCTGGGCGAGAATGGCGTCCTGGCCGGGGCGCGGCCGGGAAGCGTGCTGATCGACATGAGCACCATCGATCCGGGAACCCATCAGAAGATCGCGGCGGTCGCGGCGGAAAAGGGAATCGGCTACCTCGACGCGCCGGTCAGCGGCGGGACGAGCGGGGCGCGCGAAGCGACCCTGTCGATCATGGTCGGCGGCTCGGCCGATTCGCTCGAGAAGGTGATGCCCGCACTGAAGGCGATGGGCCAGCGCATCTATCACATCGGTCCGGTCGGCCACGGCGCGGTCGTCAAGATCATCAACAACATGATGTCCGCGATCAACGCGGTTGGGGTCTGCGAGGGACTCGTTCTCGGCACGAAGTTCGGCATCGATCCGAACGTGCTCTTCGAAGTGTGCAGCAACAGCTCATCGGGCAGCCGCACCCTGACCGGCACCGCCCAGGCGGTGCTGCGACGCGACTTCGAGCCCGGCTTCATGGTCGACCTGATGCACAAGGACGTCGGCCTGGCGGTGGACCTGGGGAAGACCCTCAAGGTACGCACCCTGGCCGCGGCGCTCGCCGAGCAGTTTCTCCAGGAGGCCCAGGCGGCCGGCTTCGGCCGGGCCGGCACCGCCGCCCAGATCATCCCGCTGGAGCGCAACGCCGGCGTCGAGGTCCGCCCGAAGTCGTAGCGGATTACTGGCCCTCGCGCGCTGCCGCCTGGACACGCTGATCGGCGGCGTGGACGTCGTCGACTCGGGCGGCGCGGTAGGCCACCAGGCGCGCGTGGAGGACCGGATCGGCGGTCGCGAGGATCTGCGCCGCCAGCAGGCCGGCGTTCGTGGCGTTGCCGATCGCGACCGTCGCCACCGGCACGCCGCGCGGCATCTGGACAATCGAGAGCAGCGAATCGAGGCCCTGGAGGTTCGAGAGCGGCACCGGCACGCCGATCACCGGCAGCACGGTGTTCGCGGCGAGCATGCCAGGCAGGTGCGCCGCGCCACCCGCTCCCGCCACGATCACCCGCAGCCCGCGCCCGTGAGCGGTGCGCGCGTACTCGGCCATCTCCAGGGGTGTGCGGTGCGCCGACACCACCCGAACCTCGTGGGGCATGCCGAGCGACCGGCAGATCTCGGCCGCCGCCTTCATCACCGGCCAGTCCGACTCGCTGCCCATGACAATGCCCACCCGCGGCGCCTCGCCGCTCGCGCTGTCGCTCACTTCCGATCCCTCCCTCTCACCAAACGATGCACCGCGCCGCCCGGCGCGCCCGGGCCAGGGCGTCCTCCGCCGTGTCGCCGAGCGCGGTAACGTGGCCCATCTTTCGTCCCACCCGAACGTCGCGCTTACCGTACAGGTGCAGGTACGCCCGATCGATCGACCCGGCTTCCTCGACGCCGCCGGGGTTGGCCGGCGCCGACCGGGTGCCCAGCAGGTTCACCATCGCGGCGGCCGGCGCGACCAGCTCGACCGGTCCGAGCGGCCACCCCAGCACGGCGCGCAAGTGGTTCGCGAACTGCGACGTCCGGCACGCCTCGATCGTGTAGTGGCCCGAGTTGTGCGGGCGGGGCGCCAGCTCGTTCAGAAGCACCGTCCCGTCGTCCAGCCAGAACATCTCGACGCCGACCACCCCGACCGCGTCGACGGCTTCCACCGCCTGGATCGCGAGACCTCGCGCCCGCTCGGCGACCGCGGCCGGAAGCCGGGCCGGCGCGACGACCTCGTGGCAGATGTGGTTCTGCTGGAACGTGTCGACAACCGGGTAGGCCGCGATCGAGCCGTCGCGTCCTCGCGTCACCATCACCGCGATCTCGCCGGCGAAGTGAACGAACTCCTCGACGTACAGGTCGAGGTCGCCGTCGCGACGCCCGGCCGAACCCGCGAGCGATTCGATCGCGGCGGCGGTGGCGTCAGGCCCGTCCACCGTCGCGTTGCCGTGGCCGTCGTAGCCCAGCCGGCGCGCTTTCAACAGCAGCGGCCAGCCCAGCTCGGCGCCAGCCGCGAGGAGGTCGGCCTCGCGCCGCACCACCTTGAAACGCGGAACCGCCAGCCTGGCCTCGGAAAGCCTCTCCTTCTGAAGCAGCTTGTCCTGGACGACCCGCAGCGTCGCCGGGCCCGGATAAACCGGCGTGCCCCGGTCGACAAGCCACTGGAGGGCATCGGCCGCGACGAACTCGCTCTCCAGGGTGATCAGATCCACGCGCTCGGCGAGGGCCGCGCGCGCCTCGAGGTTTCGCCAGTCGCCTACGATTTCGCGCGCCGGCCCGACGATCTGCCCGGCCGGCGATCCGGCCTCGCGCTCGAGAATCGTGATCTCGACGCCGAGGTCCCGGGCGGCCTCGGCGGTCATCCGCCCGAGCTGACCGCCTCCGAGAATGCCGACCCGGAGCGAAAAGGCACGGCCGACCCCCTGGCCCGGTGCCGCGGTTTCGCCGTCAGGCAAGGCTCACCGCCTGACCCGTCGCCGCCGACTGGTACGCGGCGTCGATAACCCGCGCGACTTCCAGCGCCTGGCGCGCCGGCGTCTCCGGTTGCCGGCCGGCCAGCACCGCCCGCACGAACTGCGTCGTCACGTCGCCGTAATCCCGGTTGTCGGCGTCGGGGCGATCGATCAGCCGCTCCTCGGTGGGCAGACGGTTCGGCCCGACGGTGATCCGGGTCAGCGGGTCGAAGCGCAGGCCGGCCTCGGTTCCCAGAACGATTGTCGTGTTCACCCCGGTAACGTTGGACGCCCAGGCGATCTCCAGCACCCCGGAGGCGCCGTTCTCGCAGGTGAACATCACCACCGCGTGGTCCTCGACCGTCTGGACGAGCGGCTCAGGCGCCGGCTTGCCGATACCCTGGAACGTCGAGCAGAGCACGCTGGTCACCCGAGGGTAGCCGAGCAGCCAGAGCATGACGTCGATCCGATACACCCCGATGTCGATCAGCGCGCCGCCGCCCGCCTTCGTCTTGTCGATGAACCACGGCGCGTCCTGGAACATGTCGATCCCCGGCCGGCCCCGCAAGCGGTAGGTGCTGGAGCGGACGTGATACACCTTGCCAAGCGCGCCCGACGACGCCAGCTCGTGGGCGGTGCGCGGTCCGATCCCCACCCGATCGCGCGCCGAGCACACCGCCAGGAACCGCTGGTTGCGCTCCGCCGTCTCGACCATCCTTGCCGCCTCGCCCGGATCGAGGGCGAACGGCTTCTCGCAGAGCACGTGTTTGCCCGCTTCGAGCGCGGTGATCGTCGGCGCCAGGTGCGAGGTGGGCGGCGTGGAGACGATCACCGCCTCGACGTCCCGGCGCTCGAGCAAATCTTCCAGGGTGCGCGCGGCGTTCGGGACCCCGAACTCCGCGGCCGCCTGCGTGGCACGCTCGGGCATCACGTCGTAGACGGCGACGACTTTGCCCTCGGCTCCCTGCGCAAGCGAGCGAAGATGGCTGCGCGCGATTCGGCCAGTTCCGATGATGCCAATTCCCAGTTGCCCCATATTTGGTGCCCCATTTTCCTCGATGTATTGAGATTCTACGCCGGATGACGCTCGTTGGGGACGTGATCGGCCTCCCTCTGGGCCGGGTGCCCTGCTCTTGAGCGGCCAGGTCAACGAAGACCTATTCTGGCGCACGACACCCAGCAGAAGCAATACCTTTCAGCCGTTCGCTCGTCTAAAATCGGCTGAGGGTCGGCGTCGCGGCTGGCTCACTGGTCCCGATGGGGAGTTCGTCGAATTCGGTTGGTTTCTGGTATATAGACCCGGCCAACATTCAGGACTAAGATGATTGTACGGACCAGCGGCCGGCCGCGACAATTCGAGCGAAGAGGAGCGAGGGTCGCGCGGAATCGTCACCGGGACGCCGAACCGGGAGCGAAGACACCGATGCTTCCGCGCTCTCCCCGAAGAGGAGGCATTTTGGCAGATCAGGCGCCTCGGATACCAACCGGCGCTCGCGCGCCGAGCTTTACTCTTCCATCCGCGACCGGCGGCGAGCTTTCGCTCGCGACCGCTCTCGGCCGTGCCGACGTGGTTCTGGCATTCCTCCGCGGCAGTCGCTGACCGTTTTGCCGAAGGCATCTCACGCGGTTGCGTGACGAGTACGAAGAGTTCCGTCGACGGGGCGCGGAAGTCATCTGCATCGCTCCCCACGACTTGGCGGAAAGCAAGCGCCTGGTAGACGAGCTGAAGCTGCCATTTCCGGTGCTCGCCGACGAAAACCGAGCGGTGTTTCTTACCTACGACGTCCAAAGTCGACTCTTGTCGCTCGGCCAGCGGCCCGCCGTCTACGTCGTCGACCGGTCGGGAGTGATTCGCTGGGCACACCGCGGAACGCAGCAGTGGGACATCCCATCGAACCGGGCGATCCTGACGGTGCTCGACGACCTGGTAGCGGAACGTTCGGGACAACGATCGAGATAGTACATGGAGTATGCGATGAAGTGGCTCAAAGGCGTAATCGGCGTGATCCTCGCGTTGATCGGCCTGGTCTGGATCGGCCAGGGAACGATGCTCCTACCGGGGAGCGTCATGTCCGGCCACATCCAGTGGGCGATCATCGGACTGGTCGTCCTCGCCGTCGGCGTCTGGCTGCTCTGGAGCGCCTTTCGGCCGCGGCAATCCTCCGGGATTCGTTCGACCTGACGCTGACGCCGGAACCGGTCGCCGCGGCTTCGCCGATGCGTTGTCCGGTTGGACGGCCGGTGCTATGATGCTCGCGCTCGGGCGCCCCGCGCCAGGCGCGGGGTGAGCCAGAAGCGATCGATCAGGCCTCACCGCCTGCGTGGAGGAACAGCCGTGCGCCTAGCTGACAAAGTCGCGATCATCACGGGGAGCGCCCAGGGAATCGGTAAGGGCACCGCCAAGCTCTTCGCCCAGGAAGGGGCGAAGGTGGTGGTCGCCGATATCGACGCGACCAGGGGACCGGAGACGGTCGAGGAAATCCGAGCCGCCGGCGGAGAGGCCGCCTTCGTTCACACCGACGTCGAGCAGGAAGACGCGATCAAAGAAATGGTCCGATTCGCGATTGACCGCTACGGCAAGCTCAACGTCTTGATGAACAACGCCTACTGGAACAAAGGCGGCACCGTCGTCGACCTGGAGCGCGCGGATTGGGACAAATCGGTGAACGTCATGGTCCGGGCGGTCTACCTCGGGTCCAAGCACGCGATCCCCCACCTGATCCAGGCTGGCGGCGGCTCGATCATCAACACCGCCTCGGTTCACGGCTACCTGGCGGCCGCGCGCAGCGCCGCGTACGAGGCATCCAAGGCGGCGGTGATCAATCTGAGCCGGGAGATCGCGGTCGACTTCGGCCCCCAGGGCATCCGCTGCAACGCGATCTGTCCCGGCTGGATCATCACCGAGCGGGGCGAGGAGATGCTGAAGCGGCACCCCGAGGCATACGATCGAAATATCCAGTTCTACCCGGTCCGGCGCGGCGGTCGCCCGATCGACATCGCGTACGGCGCGCTGTTCCTGGCCTCGGACGAGTCGACGTTCGTGACCGGTCACGCGCTCGTCATCGATGGCGGGCTGACCTGCTGGCTTCAAGACAGCCTGGGTTACCACCTGGAGGGCTACTTCAAGGGGCAAACCCAGTAGGCGAACGGCGATTTATTCGAATCGTCCGGGCTAATCCATCGTGACGTCGCTGGGGATGGGCGGCCACTCGGCGACGCAACACTCCGGGCACTGCAGCTCGACGAAGTCGAGCCAGCGGCCAATCTCGTCGACGGTCGGAAACCGATGCGCTTGACCGGCCGACCAGGCCGCCCAGATGTCGCCGTACCGATCGCTGACCACGATCGACGGAATCTCGAGGCCGTGGCGGGCGGCGATCTCTCCGGACGGATCGCTCAAGAGCGGAAAGGCGACGTCGACGGCGGGTCCCGACCGCGCCATTCCCACCGCCTCGGCGCCGACGCTCACCACCGCGGCCTCGTCATCGCGGAAGGCGGAAGCGCGCTCCGAAAGGACACGGAGCATCGAGCGACAGGCCAGACATCTCACGCCGTGGTGGAAGAACAACACGAGGTTGAGGCGCTGACGGTAGCGCCACAGGTCGACGACGCGACCTTGGGAATCGGGTAATTTGAAAACCGATAGCCGTCGGCCGGACAGGGGTCCGCGAATCGCCATTCCGCCTTCGAGATCCTGACCGACGGCACGCTCGATGGTGGACGCAAGGGGTCGTGGGTCATGGAGAGCGACCCGGTCGAGCGAGGGTGCGTTGGCTCGCGCTTCGACGCGCCGGGCGTGGAATGGCATCTTTGCCATGGAAATTCTCCTTCGTGACTCGAATGATCCCGCTTGCTGCTCCTCTTCCCCGCTTAATCATCGAAGGTACATCAGGTCTGGCTCGCGGTCAAGCGGCCGGACGAGCCAGATCCCGGGTGCAGTCACCGGAAGCACCCGACGTGGGA
>JAJPKB010000233.1 GCA_021323915.1 Chloroflexota bacterium
CCAACCACGCGGCGAAGCCCGGTCGCCCATAGCTCGCGCTCGAAGTCGAGCGAGGGACCGACCAACCACCAACCCTCACGTCTTTAGCGCTTTTCCTTGATTCGGGCCGCCTTGCCGGTCAGACCACGCAGATAGTACAGCTTGGCTCGGCGAACCCGCCCACGCCGCACGACGTCCAGTTTCTCGATGCGCGGTGAGTTCGTCAGGAACGTCCGCTCGACCCCCACGTTGTGGGTCACCCGTCGAACGGTGAACGTCGCGTTAGTCGTTCCCGCTTTCTTGCGGAGCACCACGCCTTCGAATTGTTGAATCCGCTCTCGCCCGGCCTCGACAACCTTCACCGCGACGCGAACGGTATCGCCAGGGCGGAAGGCTGGCAGGTCAGAGCGGATATACTCCTGCTCGACAGCTTTGACCAGATCCATCGGTTCCTCTATTTGCGCAAACTCGGGAAATTATAGCACGCGCTCTCCGTAGCCAGCAATCAGACCGACACGACCATCCCTTCCTGGCCCACGTCGATCGAGGCGTTAAGACGCCGCGCGACCTCGCCTACCTCGATCGCGACTCGTTCTTCGTAGAAAGGGTTCACGTGTACCAGGACTACGCGCGGTAGGTAGCCCGCGCCGTCCTGAAATGTCGTCAGCGCCTCTTCGAGCGCGCCCGGGTACAGGTGGCCGTGTCGCGCCGCGTTCTCCGCCTCGACGTTCGAATAGGTACATTCGGTGATCAGAACGTCCGGACGCGCCGCTAGCCAGAACTGCCCGCACCCCGGTCCGTTGTCGCTGGTGTAATAAACGCACCGTCCGGCGGCGTCGCGGACCTCATATCCCTGGGTTGGGACGCTGTGGTTCACCGGTATCGACGACACCTCGTATGACCCCACGGTGAATCGCACCTCCGGCTCGACCCGCGTGTGTTGGTATACCGGATGATCCGGATCCGGTCCGCTGAAAAAGTCCATCCAGATGCGAGGGCTCAAGACACTTTCGGAAACGGCCTGTCGGACTTCCTCCGTGCAGAAGACGGTTGCCGTCTGATGGCCGCACAACAGGTTGTAGCCGAAGCCTGCCAGATCCTTGACGTGATCCCAGTGCCGGTGCGTGACGAGCACGTCGTGAATCCGGGATTGCTCTTCGAGGGTGAGACCTCCGGCCAGGCTACCGGCGTCAATGGCCAGCGCGTCGTCCACCAGCATGGTAGTGAAGCGCCGATGGGCGGTCTCGCATTGGTGGGCGCCGACGATTCGAACTTTCACGATCTGTACCCTTTCCACGCGGCGACGCCGGGTCGAGAGTGGCTCCCTCGGCCAGCCTCTCCCGGCGACGCCTACTAAAACACGGTCAACACGTCTCGGGCAACGTCGACAATCTCGACGTCGGGACGGGTATCCTCGACGTACTTAATCACCGAGTCGAGAACCCGCTCGGCGTGGCTGACCTGATTGGACACCACGGCAACCCCGAGCTCGGCGATCTGCCAGGTCTCGAGCTCGCCGATCTCGGCGACCGATACGCCGAACTGGTTGCCAAGGCGCGCGCTCAACGATTTGACGACCTGCCGTTTGTCCTTGAGCGACTGGCTACCTTGAAGGTGCAAGCGAAGCAGCATCGTCGCGAGGACCATCCAAACCTCCGAGCCGGGCGCGGCGCTGGCGGATGCTACCACGGCCGCCGCCAGCGGTCAAGGAACCTGGACAGCCGCCAAGCGCCGGTGGCATAATCTAGCCCGCCGGCACGGCGGCGAGGAGGGACCTGTACGTTGAGCCACGAAGAAGTTGTCAGCCGAATCCGCGATTCTGGTTTGATCGCGATCATGCGCCACACCGAGGCCCGGCGCGCGATCGAGACCGCGGAGGCGCTACGGACCGCCGGGGTGGACGTCGTCGAAGTCACGATGAACACGGCCGGAGCGCTCCAAATGCTCAAGGCCCTCAGCGATCACTTTCGATCCGAGATCGTGGTAGGCGCGGGCACGGTTCTTTCGAGCGAGGCCGCCGAAAGGGCGGTCGAGGCCGGCGCGCGCCTGATCGTATCCCCACACCTGGACGAATCGATTATCCGCTTCGCGGTCGATCACCACGTCGCGGTCGTTCCCGGCGCGTTCACTCCAACCGAGATCTACCGCGCCTGGACCGCGGGCGCGAGCCTGGTCAAGGTGTTTCCGGCCGGACCGGTCGGACCGCGCTACCTGCGCGACGTCCTGGCGCCACTGAACGACATTCCGCTCGTCCCCACGGGCGGCGTGAATCTGGATAACGCCGCGGACTTCGTTCGCGCCGGCGCCGCTGCCCTGGGACTTGGCAGCGCGCTCGTCGATCCGAAGCTTGTCTCGGCCGGCCAGTTTGACCAGCTCGCCGATACGGCCCGCACCTTCCTTTCGGCGATTCGAGCCGCGCGTGGGGAAAAGCGGTGACCGAGCGGTGCGTCCTGGGTCTGGACGTCGGCACGAGCGGCGCGCGCGCCGTTCTCTACTCCCTCGACGGCCAGCCAATCGCCGAGAGCCATCACAACTATCCGCTCGAGACGCCCCATCCCGGCATGGCGGAGCAGGACCCGGAGAAAGTGTGGGCCGCGGTCGCGCGGGCGGTATCCGACGTCGCCCGAAGCAAGCCCTCGGGCGCGTCCGTCGAGGCGCTTGGCGTCAGCACGATCTTCCATACCCTGCTCGCGACCGATGCGTGGGGCGAGACGGTGACCCGCTCGATCACCTGGGCCGACGTCCGGGCGCGGCGTCAGGCCGAACAGCTTCGCAAGCAGATCGACCCGACATCACTCTATCGCCGGACCGGCTGCCCACTGCATCCCATGTACCTGCCGGGCAAGGTTCGCTGGCTTCGCGACGAGGCTCCCGATCAATTCGCGCGAGTCGCCTGCTTCGGATCGATCAAGGACGAGGTTCTCGCTCGGCTGACCGGTCGGCGGGTCGTCGATCGGTCGGTCGCGAGCGCGTCGGGCCTCTACAACGTGAACGATAATGACTGGGATGCCGCGATTCTCGAGACAATCGGCATCCGGTCCGACCGGCTACCAGACATTGTGGAGCCCACCGATCGGGTCGGCGGCCTGTCGTCCTCCGCGGCGAACGCGCTCGGCCTGTCGGAAGGCACGCCGGTGATCGCCGGCGCTGGCGACGGCGTCCTGTCCAGCCTGGGCGCCGGCGCGATCGCCCCCGGCGAGATGACCGTGATGATCGGCACCAGCGGCGCGACGCGCCTTGCCGCCCCGCGACCGGTCCTGGACGATCGGGGTCGGACGTGGTGTTATTACCTGGCGAAGGGATGCTGGATCGCCGGGGCGGCGATCAACAACGGCGGACTTGCCGGTCACTGGGTCCGTGACAATCTGCTGCCCGGGCCCGGGCCCTCGACCGACGATTTCGACTTCGCAACGCTCGAGGCCCAGGCGAAGCAGGCAGGCGTCGGCTCCGGCGGGGTGATCTTTCTGCCATTCTTCACCGGCGAGCGATCACCGTTCTGGAACGCCAGTGCCCGTGGCCTGATCGTCGGGCTGGCGGCCCACCACGGCCCTCCACACGTCGCCCGATCGGTTCTCGAAGGGGTGTGCTTCCGCATGCGCAGCATCGTCGAGGCACTGGATCAGGCAGCCGGCCCCACTCGCGAATACCGCGCGACCGGCGGGTTCACCCGTTCGGCCTTCTGGCTTCAGATGCTCTGCGACGTCGTCGGCAAAGCGATGATCCTGCCGACCGTCGAGCAAGCCTCGGCCTTCGGCGCGGCGGGCCTGGCGATGCTCGGCATTGGCGCCGCGACGAGCCTGGCGGACGTGGCGAAGCTAGTCGAGGTCAGACCGGGCCCGGAGCCCAATCTGGACAACCACGCGATCTACGATCGCATCTATGAGCTCTATCTCGACGTCTACTGGGCCAATCAGAAATCGTTCGAGGCAATCGCGGCGCTGCAGGATGATCTGGGTTGAGTTGCGATCCCTAGGATCTCCCGTTCGCTTTCTCAAGCCACGCCTTGGTCAAATTCGGAACGTCGGCGACTTTCGGGGCGCGCACCGTACACTCGGGGAGCGATTTTAAAACCAGCGGCCCGTAACTCTTTGAATGCACCCGTCGGTCGAGGATCAGCACGACCCCACGGTCGGAACGACTCCGAATCAGCCGGCCGAACCCCTGGCGAAGGCGGAGAATCGCCTGGGGAAGGCTGTATTGCTGAAACGGATCGTCGAAAAGCTCGCTGCGCGCGGCGATCACCGGATCGGTCGGCACGCTGAACGGAATCCGGGTCAAGACCAGCACGCTCAGGGCATCGCCGACCACGTCGACCCCTTCCCAGAAGCTCGACGCCCCGAGTAGCACTGTCTTCGGGTTCGTTTTGAACGTGTTCAACAGTTGACGGCGCGGCGCGCCGTCGATGCCGTGGCCGAGGGCGAGAATGCCGCGCCGCGCCAGTGGCTGGTTGATCGCCTGCCAGGCCGCGCGCAGCTGCGCGTGCGACGTGAAGAGGATCAGAGCGCGCCCTTCGGTTGCCGAACAGAGCTGGAGCAGCGTCTGGTGAAGCACCTTCTGGTACATCGGCTGCTCCGGTTCGGGCATGTCGCTCGGAATCAGCAGGAGGGTCGACCGCGCGTAGTCGAACGGCGAGCCAACCGATAGATCCTCGGCGTCGTCGAAGCCCAGGCGCTCCTTCATATAGGTGAACTTTCCGGCCGTAGTGAGGGTAGCCGAGGTCAGAATCACCGCGTTCTTGTCGCCGTAAAGGGTGCTTTGCAGCAACGGCCCGACGTTGAGCGGCGCGCTGTGCAGGGACGCATCGCCGGTCGCCGTGAGCGTCGCCCAATACACTCGATCATCGGACGGATTGGAGACAATCGCGTTACCTTCGGTTCGGAATTGTTCGCCGAATCCAATCAGGCTGGCGAGCTGGTTCACCAAGTCTTCGTATTCGAGCAGACCGTACGCGTCCAGTCCCTCGAGCCGGGTAAAAAGGCGGTGGAGGATCTCCTGCAGACCGATCATCCGAAGCTCGACCGCCTCCCACGCCACCTCGACGGTGCTCCAGGCCGGTTGCGCCCGCGCCGCGCTGGTCAGCCGCGCCCGCTGCTCGTAGCCGCGGTTATCCACCGGCCGCTGCGCCATGAAGCCGATCACCGCCTGGAAGAACGCGTCGAGCGCCGCCCGACAATCGGCGACCTTCGGAATTCCTTCGTGAGCGATCGCTTCGACCTGCCGCTGGATCTCGGCCGGGCACGAGCTTCCCCGGAAGTGCAGTGGAATCTCGCCGATCAGTCCGCCGCGGCGCTCGGTCGTCGACGATGGGATCAAGTCGTCGAGAAACGCGAACGCTTCTTTTGCCTGCAGCACGTAGCCAAGCTGGCCCGTCGCCTCGTCCTCGAGGTGATGCGCCTCGTCGACGATCAGGTACTGGTATTCGGGCAGGACGTGGCTCGCCGACGCCACGTCCGAGAGCAGCAGGGCATGGTTCACGACGATCACGTGCGACGCTTCCGCTCGCGCTCGAGCCCGGTAGAGGAAGCAGCGTCCCCGGCGCGCGTACTGGCACGTTCCCAGGGTGCAGATGTCCGGATGCGCGTAGAGCTTGGACCATACCGTCCGTTCGGCATCGGTCAGATTGAGCTCGCTCTGATCGCCGGTCTCGGTCGTCGGCAGCCACACCAGGATCTTGATCAGCGCCAGCGTCTCGGTCAGGCTCAGGTCGGAACGACGGCGCAGGCTTGCCAATCGCTGGAGGCAAAGGTAATTCGTTCGTCCCTTCAGCACCGTCGCCCGAAAGCGCACCGGCAACACCCGCTGAAGGTCCGGCAAGTCCTTCTGAATCAGCTGGTCCTGGAGGTTGATCGTGTTGGTCGAGACGACCACGTGCTGATTGTTGCGAACCGCGAAGTAGATGGCAGGGAGAAGATAGGCGACCGACTTGCCGGTTCCGGTGCCGGCCTCGACCATCAGCTGGTGTCCGTCGTTCAGGGCCTCGGCGACGGCGCACAGCATCCGAACCTGCGGCTCGCGATGCTCGAAACCGGGAAGCTTCTGAGAAAAAAGCCCGCCCGGCCGCAGCATCTCGACCAGCGGCTCCGGATCGATCGGCTCCGGCTTGCGGTTGGCCTTCAATGGCTCATCGGCCGAGCCAGGGGCCAGCAGAAGCTCTAGATCCGTCTGGTCGACGCCGGCCTTGGCCGCCATCGCCGCCCGGATCGAGGATCCGAGGGCGTTCTTACTCTTCGAGACCTCGATGTCGCGGAAGATGCTCTTCAACGGCCACTGGTGCGCCGTGAGCAGGCGATTGATCTCCTGGATCAGGCCAAGGTCGAGCTCTTCGGCCATCTCCACCAGCTTGAGAAACAGCTGCTTGGTGACGAGCGCGTCGTGGGCCGCCCGGTGCTGCTGCGGGAAAGGGATTCCCAGCCGCTCGGCCAGCGAGGCCAGACTATAGCTCGGCATCTGAGGCAGCAGAATGCTCGCCAGCTCGAAGGTGTCGTACTGGGGATTATCGAGCACCACTCCTTGTCGGCGGAGACACCCGACGTCCGCGGAAACGGTGTGGGCAACCAGCGGAAAGTTGCCGAGAAACGCCTTGATCTGTCCAGCGACGTCGTCGAGCAGGGGAGCGCGCTCGAGAACGCGCGGATCGATCCCGGTCAGAATCTGCGTTCCGTACGGCACCTCGGTTCGCGGACGGATCAACGTCGTCCAGCTGTCGAGAACTCGATCGCCCCGAAACTTGATCGCGGCGATCTCGATGACCTCCTGGTTTTCCGACCTGGCGCTCGTCATCTCCAGGTCGATGGACACGCACGTTTTAGGCATTCCCTTTCCCACCGAGGTTGATAGCGCCAGGCACGCTCGATGTCGACGCGGCGACACCAATTATACCCGAATCGCCAAACTCCGCCGTCCGGCGCCACCTGACACCCGGCTCGCTCCCCGTGTATAATTCTTGGTCTGGACCGTTCGTCGCGGATTGCCGAGCCATCGTTGTGCCGCTCTACGGAAGCGACATGGCCGCGTCCGGTCGGAGTCGGACGAGTCCATTGAATTTCCGTTTGCGACGATTGGGGGAACGACCGGTGCTCAAAACCACGACCTGCGGATCGATTCGCGCCGAAGACGTAGGCAGGACGGTCACGCTCAAAGGCTGGGTCAATCGACGACGCAGCCACGGCGGATTGATCTTCATCGATCTCCGCGATCGCTGGGGGATTACCCAGGTCGTTTTCAATCCAACCGTTTCGTCCGAGGCCATGGCGGTCGCCGAGGAGGCCCGTCCCGAATACGTTCTTTCGATCGAGGGAACGGTCGAGGCGCGCCCCGCGGGAATGGTCAACCCGAACCTCGCCACTGGACAGGTCGAGGTCCTCGCCCATTCGGCCGAGGTCTTGAATCCCGCCCGCACGCCCCCGTTTCCGATCAACGAGCCTGCCGAGATCGACGAGTTTCTGCGCTTGAAGTATCGCTACCTTGACCTGCGTCGGGAAACCATGCTTCGGAATCTGGAGATCCGGCATCGGGCGGTGCGCTTCATTCGGGAGTGGTTCAGCGACCACGGTTTTCTCGAAGTAGAGACGCCGATTCTGACCAAAGAAACGCCCGGTGGCGCGCGCGAGTTCGTCGTCCCGAGTCGAATCCACCCCGGCGACTTCTACGCCCTCCCGCAATCTCCGCAGCAGTACAAGCAGCTCCTCATGGTCGCGGGCATCGAGCGTTACTTTCAAATCGCTCGTTGTTTCCGCGACGAGGATCTCCGGGCCGATCGGGGGCTCGAGTTCACTCAGCTGGACGTCGAAATGTCATTCGTCGACCAGGAAGACGTCTGGAGCGTCACCGAAGCCTGCCTGACCGAGCTGGTGGAACGAGTGGGGGGTAAGCGGCTTCTCTTCCGACCGTTTCCCCGGTTGACCTTCGCCGAGGCCATGGATCGGTTCGGTACCGACAAGCCCGATCTGCGCTTCGGCCTCGAGATTCAGAACCTGACCGACCTCGCCGGTGGGACCGAGTTCCGCGTCTTCAACGCGGTTCTCCAGGGCGGTGGACAGATCAAGGCCATCGTCGCGCCCAGCTGCGCCGGGTATTCGCGCCGCGAGATCGACGAGCTGACCCGAATCGCCGTCGGGGCCGGCGCCAAGGGTATGGTGCCCCTGGCGGTTACCGCCGAAGGGTTCCACTCGCCCCTGACTCGCTTCTTCGCCGAGGAGCGTCTCCGGTCGATCACCGAGCGTATGGATGCCCATCCGGGCGACCTCATTCTGATCGTCGCCGACGCTGCGGACGTGGCCGCGGCAGCGCTGGGCGAGCTGCGCCTCGAGATGGGGCGACGGCTGGGATTGATGGATTCCGACGTTCTCGCCTTCGCCTGGCTCACCGAAGTGCCCGCCTTCGAATGGAATCCCGAGCGCGGATCGTGGCAAGCCAAGCATCATCAGTTCACCTCGGTGTTGGACGAGGATCTACCTTTTCTGGAGACCGAGCCGGGGCGCGTGCGCGCCAAGCAATACGACGCCGTCTGCAACGGCCTCGAGCTCGGCGGCGGGAGCATCCGGATTCACCAGCGCGAGCTCCAGGAGCGGGTGTTCCGGATCATCGGCATGACCGACGCCGAGGCCAACGAGAAGTTCGGCCACCTGCTTGAAGCGTTCGAATTCGGGACGCCGCCGCACGGCGGTATCGCGATTGGCATCGACCGCCTGACCATGCTGCTGGCCGGTCAAGACAGCATTCGGGAAATGATCGCCTTCCCGAAGACCCAGAGCGCCACCGAGCCGATGACCGGCGCCCCGACCCCGATCAGCGCCGAAGACCTTGCCATTCTTCACCTGGCCGTGACCAGCCACGAGTGATCAAGAACTTCACGCCCGCGCTTGCTGGGGAACGATCGCGTCCTTGAGGTCGCGTCCGATCGACTGAGTCAGGATATCCGCGCCACGAGGACGGCAGACGACGGTATCGTCGATCCGAACGCCGCCCCAGCCGTGGACGTAAATTCCCGGCGCGACGGTGAACGTATCGTCGGTCAGCAGGGTATCGGTCGAGCCAGGATTCAGCCTGGGTGGGCATCGCAGCGATATCGCCTGGAAGCCTACTCCGTGGCCCAGTCCATGCCGGAAGCAGTGACCAAACCCATCGCGTCCGAGACTATCCCTGGCCATGCGGTCGATCTCCGCGGCCGCCACGCCGTTGTGGATCGCCTGGATCGCCTCGTCCTGCGCACGCGTGCACGATTCGTAAATCCGTCGCCCCTCGGCCCCCGGATCGCCGGCGAAGTAGGTCCGGGCGACTTCCGACCAGAACCCGTCGGCATAGACCTCGAGCTGAACGAGAACCGGATCTCCCGCCTGGATTGCTCGATCGTTGGTGAGGTTGACGGGGCGATAGGCCAGCGCCGAGCGAGCACCGCTCAGCACGTGGGCAAACGCGAGAACCCGCGAGGCGCCCTTCTTCCTCCCTGCCGATTGGATGGCTGCCTCGGCAGCAGCGGCAATCGCGGACTCGTTTCGGCCGATCTGCACGTGGTCGCGAACCGCTTCGAACCCCAGCGCGGCGACCGACACTGCCGTTCGGACGTGCTGAACCTCCCGTGGCGTGAGCGCCGACTGAAGAAAACGCAGGACCGGCGACACGTCGACGAGCTGAGCGCGCGGAAATGACTGCTTGAGCAGATCCGGCAGTCCCGCCGACGGAAATCCCACCTGGCTGTAACTCGCCGGCACCGTGTCGCTCGTTCCTTCGTACCCAAACGTCGCCGCGCTCAGACCTCGCTCCCCGACGACCGCCTCCAGAATCGTTCGAGCCGCGTCGAGAGCTCCGATCGGTCCAGCCGCCGATTCCGTCTGATATGCCCGAACGTCCTTACACCAGCCCTCGCGTGCCAATTCCAGCTCGGCTTCCGGTACGATCAGTGCCGGCTCCCCGTTTGCCGGGAAAACCACGTACGATTCGCCGAGGACCGGCGCGTAGCCGGTGAGCATCAAGACGTGCTGACTCAACTGACAGACCACCAGATCCAGCCCGGCCGTGGTGATCTCCTGCCGAACCCGATCCGTCCGCGAGCGGTCTTCCTCCATCGACGTCCTCCCGAACACGCTGGAATGGCAGAGATCCGTCGCACTCCCTGTGCCACCCAAAATCCACTACAATAATGCTTGCAGTGCTCTGGCATCGCCGGCGCGTGCTTCGCCAGATCGGTCGCGCACATTGCCAGTCGGGCATGCAACCGGCTGGATCTCGCCAAACAGGAGGACGCTACCATGCGCGCAGAACCTTCTTCCGTGACGACCGAAGAACACGATGGAATGGTGTTTCAGATCTTACGCGAGCCGGCGACGGAGAGTGAAGCCTGGATTCTGCCCGAGGTCGGGGCGAACTGCGTTCGCTTCGTGACCGCGGTCGACGGAAGACCGCTGGAGGTCATTCGCCTGCCGGAATCGTGGGACGCCTTTCGTGGCCATCCGACGCTCTGGGGATCGGCAGTGCTCTTCCCGTTCCCCGGGCGCATTCGTGGCGGCCGGTTCAGCTTCGCCGGCAAGACCCACCAGCTCGAGATCAACGAGCCGACGGCCGGCAACGCGATTCACGGCTGCGTGTCGCGGCATCCCTGGTCCCTTCTCCAAACTGGCGTGACCGAGGCTGGCCCGAGCGCGACCTACGGCATCGGCATGGACAGCTGCGACGAGATCCTCGACCTTTACCCGTTTCCCTTTCGCCTGAACATGACAATCTCGATTCGAAACGGCCACCTTGTTCATAGCTTCGTGGCCGAGAACCTGGGATCAAATCCGATGCCGATCGGCCTCGGCCTGCACCCTTACTTTCCGCTGCCGATCGGCGGGCGCGGTGACGTCGACGACTGCGAGATCTGGATCGACGCGCCCTATTATTGGGCCCAGGAAAGCGCCATCCCGACCGGCGACTCCCGTCGGGCAGAGGAGACTCTCGACCTTCGCACGCCCCGGTCGCTTCGCGCGCTGGCATCGGTCGGCATCGGCGGCCGCGATCGCATGCTCAACGTCCTGTACAGTCAGTTTTCCGATCGGCACGGTCCGACGCCTGCTCCACACGGCATCCGCTGCGGAGTTCGAAACCCCAAAGCGGGTTGCGAGATCGTCGTCGAGCCAAGCAATGCCTTCTCCGCCTGCGTGACGTACGTGCCGGTGACACGGGACAAGGTGTCGTTTGAGCCGCACACCTGTGTGCCAAACGCGTTCAACCTGGTCAACGAGGGCCGGACCGCCGGGACGATCACCCTTGGCCGCCGCGAGTTTTGGCGCGGATCGATCGACATCAGCGCCCGTGCCCTGACATGATCCGCCGGACCCTCACCATCGGCACGGACGACCTTGCCACGGCACGCGGAGCTCTCATCTGCCGGGACCTTTCGATCAGCACCGCCGCCGGTCCGGCCTCGATTCGCCGGGGAACGACGGTGGATGATGCCCTCTGGCCGGCGCTGGCGAAACAGGTCGGCGCCCACCTGGACATCGTTCTGCCCGAGCCTGGCGAGCTTGCCCAGGAAGAAGCCTCGCGCCGCTTCGCCGAGGTTATCACGGGCCCCGGGCTTCGGATCGACCCGCCACACCAGGGTCAGTGCGTCATTCGCGCCACGTCGCGGGGCATTGCCCGGGTTCAGGCAAGCCGGGTTTCCCGCGTCAACCGTCAGCGGGCGATTCTTCTCGCCACCGCGCTCGACGGTCGAATTGTCGACGACGGCGATACCGTTGCCATTGTCAAGGCCTCTCGTCTGTGGATCGGGCTGGCCGATTTCGACCGCGCCCGTCAGGCCGCGGGAGCCCATCCCATCCTGCGCGCCGTCCCCTTCTCGCCGAGGAGAGCGGCGTTCCTGACCGGCCCGCGAATCCGTCCGCGCAACGTCGTCGCCGCGACCGAGAACCTGCGTGGCCTCCTCGCCGGCTACGATGTCGATCTGGCTCGAACGTCCTCGGTTCCGGAGGATCCGACCGAGATCGCCCACACCTACCGACGCTTCGTGGAAGATCGAGTTGATCTGGTGCTGGTCGGCGGATCGATCGCCCTTGACCCGGCCGATCCTTTCATCACCGCGCTCGAGCAGTTGCCGTCGCGACTGATTTGTCGTGGCGCTCCGGTCGACCCGGGCACGATGTTCTGGGTTGCCTCCGCGCACCGCACGGTTTTCATGGGATTGGCGTCGTGCGAGTTATATGGTCGAAGGTCGGTGCTCGACCTCCTGGTCCCTTACGTTGCCGCGGGCGAGCCCGTGACGCCGGGTTTGATCTCGGAGATCGGCTATGGCGGACTGCTCGAGCAGACGCTGAGCGCGCGTCGTCGTTGAGACATACCGGTGCCATTCGCCTTGCTGCCCCGTGTCGGGAAGGGTAGAATCTCATATAAAACTCCTTCCGAGGGTACCTTTCTGCTGACGCCAGCCAAGATCCGGATCAGCGCGGTCGGGATCATTCCGGACGGTGGAAAGACGACCGCGGTCACGACGGCCGCAGACGTGACCGAGTATCTCGTCGGCCGAGGCATCGCCGTCTTCGACGAGACCAAATTGAAAGATGGCGCGACCGCCGATCTGTTGCTCGTCCTCGGCGGCGACGGGTCGATTTTGCGGGCTGCCCGTCGCTATCCGGGCATGCCGATTCTTGGCATCAACTTCGGCCAGGTTGGATTCCTGGCAGTCGTGGAGCAATCGGATTGGCAGCGCTCGCTCGACCGCGTTCTGGCCGGCGATTGCATCATTCGCGACGAGGCCGCGATCGACGTCGCCGTTCATCGGGCCGATCGTCAGGACCGTGAAGCGCTTGGCTGGTTCATGAACGACGTCGTCGTGCGAAGTCGCGGACCGATGCTCCACATCGAGCTTTACCTTTCCGGAAACTTCTTGAACGTGTATCCGGGCGATGGGCTGATCGTCGCGACTCCCCTTGGTAGCTCGGCGTACAACATGGCGGCCAACGGACCGATCTTGCTCGACGGGCTCCAGGCGCTCGCGGTGACCCCGATCTGCTGTCACTCCCCGCTCAAAGTCTCGCTGGTCGCCCCGCTGAGCGCCGACATTGACCTGATCGTCGCCCGCGGCACCGAGGGGATCCTCTGGATCGACGGGGCGGAGACTACCTCGCTCAACGTCGGCGACACGGTAGAGATCCGTAACAGCCCGCACCACGTTCGACTGGTCACCTTTCCCGAGACGACCTATCTCGACGCGTTCGCCTCGAAGTTCGAGTATCAGATTCGACGCGGCTGGCGGCCGAGCCGGGGGACGCCCAGGTAGCTTCAGATCAGGTTCAGCACCAGCAAGGACGCGCCTCCGACCATCACCAGCGCCGCCACGATCAGCCAGACGTTGTAATACCGGGCAGGTCGCTCGCCGTCCATCAGCCGTCGATCGTTCACCAGCATGAACAGCACGATGATGAGGATCGGCATCAGGAAGCCGTCAAGGATTTGCGAGTCGAGCAGCGCGACGATCGGATCCACGCCGAGGAACACCGCCACGCTGCCGGAAAGAAACGCGGCCGTGAGCACCCCGTAAAACCCCGGTGCTTCCGACGGCTGCCTCGACAACCCGGACCGCCAGCCAAGCACTTCGCAGGCGATGTAGCCGCTTGAAATCGCGAACATGGGCACGGCGAGCATTCCGGTGCCGAGCAAGCCGGCCGCGAAGATCTCCTCCGCGAAAGGGCCGGCGAGCGGTCGAAGGGCAGCCGCCGCGTCGGCGGCGGTTTGAATCGATAGGTGATGAACGAAAAGCGTCGCCGCCGTCGTCACGATGATGAAGTACGAGACGACATTCGACGTGACGTAGCCGGTGGTCACGTCCACTTCGGCCTGGGCGAACTGACGACGCGTACGGTGAGCTTCCCGCTCCCCCTCGGCCTCCCAGAAGAGGAGGTACGGACTAACCGTGGTTCCGAGCAGCGCGACCGCTGCTTTCGCCTCGTCAACGTTCCTGGGCACGGATGGGATGAAGGTTTGTCGGAGGGCCTCGCCCCAGTCCGGATGAACCAGAAAGGCGGTCACGACGTACGACAGGAGCAGCAGACCAATCGCGAAGAAGAAGATGCGCAGAGCGCGAAAGCTAAAGAACACCGTCATCAGCCACAGGAGGATCGACGCGGGGATCACGAACCAGCGCCACGGGAGCCCGGTGAGCAACTCGAGCGACGCGCCAAGCGCCGCGACGTCGGCGATGAGGGTTGCTTCATTGGCGATGAGTCCCGCGACCGCGACCGCCATCCCGATCTTCCAGCCGTAGCGCGCCCGTGCGAGGTGCAGCACGCCCTGCTGGGTGACGTCTCCGAGTCGCGCCGAGGATACCTGAACGGCCTGCACCATAAACGTTGCCAGGACGATCAGCCAGAGCTGACTGTATCCAGCCACCGCGCCGACGATCGAGTAGGATGCCACGCCGGCGGGATCGTTGTCGGCGAGGCCGGCCATCATACCCGGCCCGATCGCTTTGACGTAATCCAGCCACTTTCTCGCTCCGGTCGTGGTCCCGGAGCCAGGTCCCCTCTCGGTCGCGAAAGTGGCAGATCCAGGATCGTCGCCTCGGCGGCTCGGTCGCATTGATCCCCCAGCCGGAAAAGCTTCCTCTATTGCAATCGCTATGCCCGTCGTTGGAACGCG
>JAJPKB010000534.1 GCA_021323915.1 Chloroflexota bacterium
AGCCAGCCCTGGCCCTTCCACAACAGCAGTCCGATGACCAGACCGGCCGCCAGAAAGATCACTGCCCAGCGGGCGAGGACCATCGCCCCGAGGTCGGGCGCGAGAACCGCGAGGACAGCCACTTGCCGGATGACCGCGACGCCCGAACCAACGTCCGCGGCCACCGTCGCGCCGACCACGCCAGCCGGTCCGAACCGTAGCCCGTCGATGAGGATCACGAGAATCAGAACCGCGGGAATCGGATTCGTGGGGCCTGCACCACCGGCCAGGACCATGCCCAGCGCCGCCAGCCATTCCAGGACCGTCGCCATCCCGCTGATCACGCCGGGGCGCCAGGGAGGAGAAGCCCACCGGAGGCGGATCGCGATCACGAGGTTTCCCAGTGCCAGCCCGCCGGCGATCAGCCCGATGCTGATCGGCGAAGCCTTTGGAAGGAAGGGGATCATCGCCAAGCAGAGGGGGACGGCGACCCAGCGAGTAGTGAGAAGAATCTCTTCCATGCGCCGTCGGTAGCCGTCGACCGAGTCCGCTCCGTCAAGGGAGGTCCGATCGACCGCACCGATCATTGAGCACGCCTCCGGGCCGAGCATTCCGCCAGCCATGAGCGAGGATCAATCAGATGATATCCACGCTGTCGGATCAGTCAAGTATCCGATGGCTCTGCCGTCGGCTTTACTCGAGGTTCGGCGGGCCGTTCACCGGCAGCCTGACCAGGAACGTCGCGCCACGGCCGCGCTCGGATTCCAACCAGACGTCGCCGCCGTGGCGTCGCGCCAGCTCGCGGGAGATGTAGAGTCCCAGGCCCAGGCCGGCGTGGCCCCGGTGGAGGCGACCGGGGGCCTGGTAGAACCGCTCGAAGAGATGCGGTTGGTCGCGGGTGTCGACGCCGGGTCCGTCGTCGCTCACCGACAGGATCACACTCTCCCGGGGGGTTCCGGCGCCTTCGCGCCGAAGCCTCACCCGCACCGTACCGCCGGGCGGCGAATACTTCACCGCGTTGTCCAGCAGATTGGTGACCACCTCCTCGATCCGCCGCCGGTCGGCGCGGATCGTCGCCCGCCCCGGCGTCTCGACGCTGATCTTGTGCGAGCGCGCGGTAAGCTCGACGTCGTGCGCTACCCGTCTGACGAGGTCCGACAGGTCGAAGTGTCCGATCTCGAGCGCCAGGAGGCCCGCCTCGAGCCGGCGCGAGTCCAGAAGCTGTTCGATCATAGCCAGCATGCGCTCGGCCTGGTCGCTCATGCGTCGAAGCACGTCGACCTCGCCCGACTTTCCGGCCTTCTCGGCTCGACGTAGCAGAAGCTCGGTGTAGGCCCGCATCACCGCGACCGGTGTCTTCAGCTCGTGTGAGACGATTCCGAGAAACTCCTGGCGCGCCTCGGTTTGAGCCTGCTGGCGCTCGATCTCGCGCTGGCGCTGGTAAAGCTCGCCCTTCTCGATCAAGAGCCCGATCCTTGCCGCGACCAGGGCGAGGAAGGCGACGTCCTCGTTGTCGAGCCCATCGGGATCGTCTGACAGCACGTAGAGCGCGCCACGGGTTCGACCGGACACCTGGACCGGCGTGGCGACCAGACCGCGCGCTCCGGCGAACAACGGCACGTCGCCGAGCTGTCCGTCGCGCGCGGTGGGGACCGCTAACGGGTGTCCGGTGCGAATCACCTCGGCGAGGGGGCCGACCGAATCCGTCGCGACGTCGGTTTCGACGAACGAGTCCGAGGATTCGCGGTCGTACCGTAGGAAACGAAAACCTGTTTGGCCGTCTTCGGCAAGCAGAATTCCGCACCGGTGATGGCCGAAAGCTCGGGCGACTTCCGAGAGCGTCGACGCCGAGATTGGGTGATCGTCTTCGATCGAGCTGAGCGCAAGCAAGGTCTCCGCCTGGCGGGCGCGACGCTCCTGGGACCGGTACGCCTGGTCGCTGGCGATCACGCTGGCGATCAGACCGCCGAAGATTTCCAGCCACCACCGCTCCACATCGGCGAAGCGGCTGGGCTCACGGCGCGTGCTCACCAACACTCCGAGCAACACGCCCCGCAGAATCAGCGGCACCGCCAGCATCGATCGAACCGGCTCCGACCGACGAAACGGGTCCGCGTGCCGCGAATCGTGGGCGAGATCGGTGGCGATCACTGCGTGACCGGTCGTCGCGGCGAGGCCCTCGATTCCATCGTCCACCGCGAGCTCCCGTCGCCCGTCAGGACCGATGGTCAGTCCGTTCGAAGCCCGCAATGCGAGGTGCCGTTCGGTGCGGAGCAGGACGTAGGTTTCGGCCGCGTCGAGCATGGCGCGGCTCTGGGAAAGGATCTCGGTAAGGACCTCGTCGAGGGGGCGCCGCTCGGTGAGCGTATGGACGACGCGATCGAGCGCTTCGCCAGCAGTGACCCGCTCGAGAGTCGGGTTGAGCGGCCTCATGGATTGATCTGGGCTTGACGATAATCCACGAAGCGATAACCAAGCCCTTTCTCGGTTTGAATGTAGCGCGGATGAGCTGGATCCGGCTCGATCTTCTGCCTCAAATAACTGATGTAAAGGCGCACGTAGTGATCTTCTTCGCGGTACTCGCGTCCCCACACGCGCACGAGAAGGGCTTCGTTCGTCAGGACGCGCCCGGGGTTCGAGACGAGGTGGTAAAGCAGTCTGTACTCCGTCGGCGTCAGCTGCACCTTGGCGCCGTCGCGGTACACTTCGCCGCGCGCGAAATCGACGGTGAGCCGATCGTCGATCTGAATCTGCGTCTTGGGAAGCGAGCGGGGCATCTCGGCACGGCGCACGACGGCCTGGATACGGCTGAGTAGCTCGCGCTGACTGAAGGGCTTGGTCACGTAATCATCCGCCCCCAGACCGAGACCGCGGACTTTGTCCGCTTCTTCGCCCTTCGCGGTCAGCATGATCACCGGCACGTTCGACGCTTCGCGCAACTGTTTGAGCGTCTCGAAGCCATCCATGTCAGGCATCATGACGTCGAGCACGACCACGTCCGGAACGCGCTCCTTGGCGACGTCGAGGGCCTCGTAACCGTTGACGGCGGTGAAGACGATGTATCCCTCGTCCTCCAGATAGAGCTTGACGGCGTAGAGCAGGTCTGGTTCGTCGTCGGCTACGAGCACGCGCCGCTGTTCGGCCATGTCCACACTCTCCTCACGTCCGCACGATGCCCGATGGCCGGAATATACACCCGTTCCAACCAGACGATACATTCGGAGCGTTAGAGCGGTGCATGAGAATCGTTAGATCGGCGTCTGATTCGAGGCCAGGGTCTCTGACGTGGCCTTGACGCGCTTCTGACCTCCCGCTACCTCGACTCATACGTTGATCAGACCTGTTGAGATGTATTCATGATATCGGAAGTCAGGAACCGAATCGATCCGATCGGCCAACGACCGAGACTCGAACGAGGCGGCTGAGCTTCCAGCATCAACCGATCTAACGGGCGATCGGGCGCGATACGACTGGTAGGTGTCACGGTTGCCCGTCAATCGGTCAGAATTTGACGACAACGAGGTGACGGAACGATGGCAGTCACTGCGCGAACCCTCCAGAATCCCCCGGCGACCCTTCGCGACGCGATGAACCGGTGGATCGACGAGGCGTTTTCGTTCCCGTGGCGCACGATGGCCTGGGACGACGACGCGGCGAGCGGCGCTTTCCGGTTCCCGGTCGACATCTACGAAACTCCGGAGACCTACGTGGTGATCGCGGCCCTTCCGGGCGTGAATCCGGAAGAAGTCGAGATTACCGCGCTCAATGGATCGCTGACGATTGCTTGTGAGATCAAGCCCTGGGCGCCTGAAGAGGCGCGACCGCTGTATCGGGAGATGGCGTTCGGCAAGTTCCGTCGGGACATTCGTCTGCCGGGCGAGTTCGCATACGACCGCGCCGAGGCGGTGTTCCAGAACGGTGCGTTGACCCTGACCCTTCCGAAGGCCGAACACCTGAAGCCGCGAACCCTGAAGGTGAAGGTCGCCAGGTAAGGGTCGATCTCTCGCCCGAGCTTCGAACGAACGCCCGGCTGGCAGGAGCGCGCAATGCCCGCTCCTGCCAGCCGGGCGGCGTCTTCATGGCGAGGCGGACGAAGCCGGCTCGGTTTTTGCATGCGTGTCCAGAATGAACGACCTCGAACGAAGGCGGCGTTCGTGTGCGCACGTGGCGAAGCTCGAAGAGGCGGGCCGCCGCGATCACCGTCGTCTCGGGCGGGAGCTCGACCTCTTCAGCTTCTCCGACGACGTCGGGCCGGGGCTCGTGCTCTGGCACCCGAAGGGTGGTCGGATGATCACGGTGATCGAAGACTACTGGCGGATGGTTCACGAGCGCTCCGGATACGAGGCGACCTTCACGCCGAACGTCGGTCGGGGCCGTCTCTTCGAGACCAGCGGTCATCTCCAATTCTTCCGGAAGAATATGTTTCCGGCGATGGACGTGGACGGCCAGGCATACTATGTGAAGCCAATGAGCTGCCCGTTCCACGTCGAGATCTACAAGTCTCAGCTTCGGAGTTACCGGGATCTGCCGATCCGGCTGGGTGAGCTGGCGAACGTCTATCGAGACGAGCGCACCGGCGTGCTGCACGGCTTGATGCGCGCGCGCGGGTTCAAGCAGGACGACGCCCACATCTTCTGCCGCCCCGATCAAGTGTTCGACGAAGTCTTGGGAGTAATCGACCTGACGCTCGAGATCCTGGGGACCTTCGGTTTCTCCAACTACCAGGTCTACCTGTCGACCCGTCCCGAGAAGGGAATGGGGGCGCCGGAGCTGTGGACCCTGGCCGAGGATGCGTTGAGGCGTGCCCTGGAGGAGCGTCATCTGCCGTGCGAGGTGGACGTGGGTGGAGGCGCGTTTTACGGGCCCAAGATCGACCTGAGGATCCGCGACGCGCTGGGCCGCTACTGGCAGTGCACGACGATTCAGTTCGACTTCAACCTGCCCGAGCGATTCGACCTGTCGTACGTCGCGGAAGATGGCAAACGACGCCGCCCGTACATGGTGCACCGGGCGATCCTCGGCTCGATGGAGCGCTTCATGGGCATATTGATCGAACACTACGCCGGCGCGTTTCCGGTCTGGCTTGCTCCGATCCAGGCATGCCTGCTGCCGATCGCTGACCGGCACCTTCCGTTCTGCGAGCTGACGCGCCGGCGACTGTTCGAGGCGGGAATTCGCGCGGACATCGACAGTCGGTCCGAGCGGGTAAGTTACAAGATTCGCGAGGCTCAGCTTCAAAAGATTCCGTACGTGCTGGTCGTCGGCGACAAGGAGGTCGCTGCCGACTCGGTCTCGGTTCGGCTTCGAGATGGGGGGAACCTCGGACCCCGGACGATCGACGACTTCGCGCGGATGGCGCGCGACGTGATCGAAAGCCGCTCGTTCGGCATGACGAACCGGTGAGTGATGAACCTGGCGACGTCGCGCCGTTTCGACCGGCACGTCTTCTGCAACGGCTGAGGTTGACTCTCGGCGGCAGCGCGGCAGAAACGGGCAGGTTGTCATGGCGATGGTCGTCAGCGAGCCGATCAAGCGGGAATACCAGTTGGCGCTGC
>JAJPKB010000312.1 GCA_021323915.1 Chloroflexota bacterium
CCGCCAACGGCGGCGCGGTTCGGCCCTGGCTCAGTCGGGCAGCGGCAACGCCAAGGAGAAGGTCGTCGTCTGGCCGGGGGTGCTCTCCGCCCAGATCCGCCCGCCGTGCGCTTCGATCAGGCCCCTACTTATGTAGAGCCCAAGCCCGAGGCCCTCTTTCCGACCGGCCCGGGCCTCCGACGTGCGGTAGAAGCGGCTGAAGAGCCGGGGAAGCTCGGCCGGCGCGATTCCGTCGCCGTGGTTGGTCACCGAGACGATCGCTTCGCCGAGCCGGCGGGTCACGTCGATCCGAATCTCGGTTCCGGGATACCCGTACTTGACGGCGTTGACGAGGAGGTTGTCGAGCACCTGCTCGATCCGGGCGGGATCCACGTTCACCGGGGGAATCTCGCTGCTGACGGTGACGGTGACCGGCCGATCGCCGGTGATGCTGCCCGCCCGCTCGACCGCGCCCCGCACCAGCGCCGGCAGATCGACCGTTCGGCGCTCGAGGACGAGCTGCCGGGCGGAGATGCGCGAGATGTCGAGCAGGTCGCTGATCATCTTGTTCAGGTTGCGGGCCGAGGTCAGCACGTGCTCGATCGTGCGCTGCTCCTCCGGGTTGCCGCGCCCGGCCAGTCGCTTCGCGAGCAGGTCGGCGTAGCCGGTGATGATCGTGATCGGCTGGCGCAGGTCGTGGGCGATGATCCAGGTCCACTCTTCACGCTGCTGCTCGAGCTCGCGGATCTCGGTGATGTCCTCGAGGATGACCACCGCGCCGAGGATCCGACCAGGTACCCGGATTGGTACCGAGCTGACCCGCGCGCGCACCTCCCGACCGCTCGGCTGACGCAGCACCTCTTCCTCGACGACGGCGGGCACCCCATGGAGAGCGCGCTCGGTGGCCAGCTCGGAACGGCTGAGCGGCGTGCCGTCCGGGTGATAGATCTGGCCGAGGTACTGCTCGATCCCTCCCTCCTGCGGGAGCGGGCGCCCGAACATCTCCTCGGCGCGGCGGTTGGCGATGACTCGTTCGCCGTGGGAGCCTTCGACGAGGATGATCCCGACCGGCGAGCGATCGATCACCGTTCGAAGCCAGAAGCGCTCGGACTCGACCTGATCGAGCAGGCGCGAGCGCTCTTCCTCGGCGTGTCTCAGGTTGGTGACGTCGCGCCAGACCACGACCGCTCCACGAGTTTGCCCATCCATCGTCAGTGGTGCGCTGCTGACCAGGCCGAAGCGTCGGGTGCCGTCCGAAGCCAGCACGCTCGCCTCCTGGTCGGAGACGCGCTCGCCGCGCAGCGCTCGCGCCGCGGCGGTCTCCGACGGAGACACCGATCGTCCGTCGAGATAGCGCGGGTTGACTCTACCGGTCGCCTCGACGAGCGACTCGCCGGGTTTCACGCCCTTGGCGCCGAAGAGGTCGACCGCCGCCGGGTTCATCAGCGCCACCGACCCGTCGCGGTCGTACACCAGCACCGCCTCGGCCATGCCCGCGAAGACGACGCTCAGACGCTCCCGCCAGGTTCGCCCCTCCTCGCGAAGCAGCGCGGTCTCGATCGCGGTAGCGGCCTGCTCGGCGATGGTGCTCAGAAACGCGAGGTCGGTCGCGGCGGCGGCGTGCGAGGCGCTGCCCAGCAGTCCGATCAGCCGCCCCGCTGCTCTCACCGGAACGAGGGTGGCTGACTCGCGGCGCCCGGCGAATGGTCCAAGGAGTGGATCGGAGGGATCGATCCGGTCGGCGGGCATCACCAGCGGATGGGCGCCGAGCTCGGGCGCGGCGGTGCCGACCGCGCTCTCCGGCCGCCCGACGCCAAGCAGGCGGCCGGCGAAGGCGCCCCGCGCCACCACCGTGCGCAGGCGATCACCCTCCAGCCGCATAATCCAGGCGGTCGAGGCGTCGCCGACGATGATGACCATGTTGACGGCGACGGCGAGGATCTCGTCGAGCGGCAGCGCCTCGGCCGTTGCTCGAAGGATCTCGCGAATCGCCCGCGATTGAAGCTCCTGGCGGTGGCTGGGAGGCCGACTCGGCCTAGCCATCGCCCGCCTCGACGGGATCGGGTGAGCCACGTTCTCGAACCGTCGTCCCCAGCATGCCGACCTGGGTGAGCGGAGCGCCCACCGCCAGCCGTGGCGGATCGATCACCAGCTCCCGCAAGGCACGGTCGTGGTGGCTTCCCCGGGTCTTCAGCACGCCGATCACCCGCTTGATCTCGGCTCCGATCTCCACGTAACGCAGGAAGATGATGTTGTCGGAAAGGAACGAGATATTGCGCGCGCTGATCTCCAGCGCTTCGAACGGACCGCGCCCCTCGGCGGTCAGGATGACCGAGACTCCCTTACGCTTGAAGTAATCGGTGATCGCCCAGAGGAAGCTCTGGTACTTGGCCAGGTTGGGAACCGCGGCCTCGAAAGCGCTGATGCTGTCGATCACCACCAGCTTCGCGCCCAGCTTCTCGACCCGATCCTGGATGTCGAAGGCGTGCTGATCGACGTTGAGCTCCGACGGCGACACGTGGAAGATGTCGAGCAGCTTGCGCTGGATCAACCGATCGAGCTCCCAGCCGAACGGCGCCGAATTGCGGATCAGCTGGTCGGGGCTTTCCTCGAAGCTGACCAGAAGGCCGGGCTGCCCGGATCGCGCGGCGTCCACCAGGAAGCTCAGCGCCACGAGGGACTTGCCGGTGCCGGTTGGGCCGCTGAGCAGGGTGGACGTCGAGGCGAACAAACCGCCGCCGAGCATCGCCGACAATCCCTCGACGGCCGAGCCGATCCGATTCCCCGGAACCGCGTACGCCCCGACCGCCTCGGCGAGCATGCGCGGGTAGACGGTGATGCCGTCGACGCCGATCCTGAAGTAATGCTCGCCCGAGTAGTAAGAGGTCCCGCGCATCTTCATTACCCGCAGGAAGCGCTTCTGCTTCTCGGCTTCCTCGGTGCCGTACAGGTAGATGATGCCGTCGGCGATCGCAAACTCCGGTCCCTCGCGCACGTCCTCGGCCGAGTACTCGCCGAGGAGGAGCGAGGTCACCTCCCAGGCCGAGAGGCGGATCGCCAGATCGGAGGTGAACTCGCGGAAGGCGAGGGGATCGGGGATCGCATCGCGCAGCGCCTTGAAGCTATCGATCACGACCACCTCCGGCCGGTTGTCGCGGACCAGCTGGTCGAGTCGGGATACCAGGCCGGCCGGTCCCTCGGTGCGGAGCGGCCCTCCCAGGTCACCGTAGATCACCTTGCTGCCGAACAGGCCGGGATCGAAGAACGTCATCTCTTGCAGGAACCGGAGGACTTTGATCGGCGGCTCGGAGATCGTGCTGAGGTAGAGGCCGGTTCGACCGAGCCGGGCGTTGGCGAAGAGGGCCTGCTCGCTCAGGATCGTCTTGCCGGTGCCGGGCAGCCCGGCGACGAACACGACCGAGTAGCGGGGGATTCCACCTGCCAGGATCCGATCCAGGCGATCGCTGCCGGTGGTGATCCGCTCCAACTGGAGTGGCTGCCTTCTGGGGCGTGTCATTCGCTCTTCGAGCCTTTCCGAGATTGGCGCTTTTCTCGGGGCATTTTCGCTTCGAGCTCGGCGGCCAGGCGCTGGGCCATCTCCTGCCCGAGCAGGCGCGCCAGGATGATCATCAGCTCAGAGCTGAGATCGGAGAAGGCTTCGACGACTTCCTGGGGCGATTGATTGGCATAGCTTCGGTTCAGGGCCGCGAACGACAGGCCGGTTTCGCTGTGCTGGATCAGCGCCAGCTCGGGATGCTTGCGCGACACGTCCCAGATAGCGCGGTCCATCAGCACGCCGACGGTGTGGATGCCGATGGTCTGGACCATCCGCTCCCACAGCTCGCTCAAACGGGCTTCGGCGTCCACGAGCGTGGTGTCCTGGCCGTCCATATCGGCGTTCCTCCGTGGAGTCAGGGTCGACGCACCGACGACGGCGCCCCCGGTTCGGGCGGCCATGGCCCCCCCAGGGTGAGCCGAACGGTGCCTCGGCGGCTTCGGCACTTCGTCGGCGAAGCCAGTGGCTCGGTCGAGGCACGGGCGACGGCCCGCCTCGCCGCCCAGCCACGGCGTCGGAATCGGGCCAGATCGCTCGATCAGCATAGGCGCAGTATACCGGACTGCGTCAACGAGTCGCGGGAGCAGTTCCGGCGTGGCGCCGGAGGTTTCCCTCATCCCCTACCCCTTCCTGCCTACCCCCTGACCACCAACCCTCTTCTCTACCCTCTGACCCCCTTATCCAGGGGGAACCTTCCCTTTCCCAGGGAGAACCGTCCGTTCGCCAGGGGGAACCTTCAGTCGCGGGGGACGGGTCTGATGGGAGATACACCTGCTGAGTCCCCTCTCCCGCGGCTGGGAGAGGGGGTAGGGGGTGAGGGAAACCCTGGGCCATCCGCTCCCACCCGGGACCTGGCTGGGCACGCCGCCCTTCGGTCCAACGATCTTCATGATCGATGGCCATCACGGCAAATGCCGTTCCCGGGCGTTTTCCGCGTCGACGGCGACGTGGCCGGCGCGGGACAGCGCGTCCAGCAGCAGGTGGAAGTAAACCAGGCCGGCGTACGGCGACCAGGGCGCGACGATCTGACGGGCGCTCGCGGCGTCGAGGGGCGAGCCGATGCCGAGCCAGCGCTGTAAGTTGTTCCGTCCGCCGACGTCGTCGACCGGGAAGACGTTGATCCGGCCGAGGCCACGCAGCAGCACGTACTCGGCCGTCCAGCGTCCCACCTCCGGCAGCTCGCGCAGCCGGGCCACCGCCGCCTCGTCGTCCAGCGTCGCCAGGCTCGCGAAGTCCAGGCGTCCTTCGACGACCGCGTGTCCGGCCTCGACCAGCGCCCGCGTCTTCTGCCGGCTGAAGCTGATCGCCCGGAGCTGCTCGGCGGTCAGGCCGACGACCTCGGCCGGACGCGGCAGCGCGACGCTCAGCTCGCCGCCGTCGTTAGAGCCGGGGAGCCGGTGACCGTACCGGTCGGCGAGCCGGCCGAGGATCCGAATCCCCAGGGTGAGGGTGATCTGCTGGCAGGCGATCGCGTTGACCAGCGCCTCGAAGGGGGTGGGAAAGCGCGGCGGCTTGAGCCCGCGAAAACGGTGAGCGAGGGGCGCGAGCCGGTCGTCGCCGGCCGCCAGCCGGTCAAAGTCGGTCAGGTCTCGGTCCAGCCCGAGCAGTCGCTCGATCGCTGTGGTGACGCCCGGGATCGTCTCGGCTCCAACCCGTTCGCCGCGCGCCACGACCTGGAGGACCGGGGAGTCCGGCGTCCCCCGCTGAGAGACGGCAACGGCGACCGGCCCATCGTCGAGCACGAGCACCCGGCGGTAGGTCGCGCCGTCCCAGCGATCGATCGGATTGTCGGCGCGGCGCTGCAGCGCCCAGGCGGTCAGGTCCAGCCGAAACGGCGGAACCGGCTCGAGGAAGAATTCTAGGTCAGTCACGGTGCTTCCGGTCGGGGTCGCTCATCGTGCCGCGCCTTCCGGCGTCACCGGGGCGATCCGAGACCGCGACCGGGTCAATTGTTCGTCGTCCCAGGTAACGAGCGGTATCTCAAGCCAATCGGCCAGAGCCACGTAGACGGCGTCGGCGCCCCGAAGGCGCAGGTTGAAGGCGTGGGCCGCGGCACGATCGCGAATCTCACCCGACAAGGAGATCCATTGGAGCCCCGGCAGTTCGCGGAGAAGCCGCACGAGTTGCTCAGCGTGTCGCGGGTCGCCGGTGCGGCGCCCGATCGCGCCGGCCACCTCGACCAGCAGGAGCGTTGGGGCGACAATACGGTTCCCTCGACGCAGATGGTCACGTAGCCATGCCTCGCTGGCCCGGTGGTGAACGTCAGCGGGAACGAAGCGACTCACCCAGACGCTGGCGTCCACGACAGCCCACCGCCGTTGACGATTGGGCGCACTCGCGGTCACCCTCCTGAGATCTCTCGTCGATCGTCGCCGACGGCCCGAGCGGCGGAGGTATGCTCGGGCCAGTCCCGCGCGATTTTCTCGGCCAGGCGGTCCATCTCTGCCCAGACCGCGTCGAAGCCGCGACCGTCCGTTGCCGCGAGCGACTCGGGGATGATGCGTGCGATGCGATGTCCCCGGTGAGTCACGACAAACACTTCCTCTTCTTCGCGGACCTGGCGCAGAACCTCGCCGAGGTTTGCCTTCAACTCGCGGCTCCCAACCGTGCGCATAGACCCACCCTCCCCGATGTGGACACTTGAGCGTCTACATTCTACCACCTGAGACGTTCACCGCGCTAGAAGGCCCCCCGATACGTCCGCTGTGGTAAAGTATGACTTGTCAACATGGATTGGGGGATGAGCACCGTGAAGAGGGTCACGGTTCTTTTCGACGACGAGCGGCTCTACCAGGAGCTGAAGGTGGAAGCAGCGAAGGAGGGACGGACGGTCAAGGCGGTCGTCGCCGAGGCTCTAGGAAGCTGGCTCGCCAGGCGTGTCCGTCTGAGCGGGCAAGACCGGGAGCGACGAAGCGGCGCGCTTCGCGAGCTCGACGAGCTGCGTTCGGGCCTGCCCCGAACCGAGGTCGTCGAGGAGACGATCGAGGAGCTGCGCGGCGAACGCTCGTGATCGTCGTCGACGCGTCGTTCGCGCTGAAGCTGGTGCTCAATGAACCCGACAGCGATCTGGTGCGGGCGCGGTGGGAGGTCTGGACCGATAGCGGCGACGCAATCATCGCGCCGCCGCTCTTCCGCGCGGAAACCGCGTCAGTCCTGCGGAGGAATGTCCACCGCGACATTATTGGCTGACGCGTAAGACGTGAAACGTGATCATGTGGCCTGATCCGTGTATCACTGCCCCGGCATCCTCAGGAGGATGATGCCATCCTTGCTTTGCAGGGTGAGACCGGTGAGGGTGCTGCCGTTGTTGGTGGTGGGGTCCTGGCTCCCCTTGATCCGCCGGTAGGCCGTCTCCAGGCTCACGCTCTGGGCCGAACCGGTCGGGTTCATCAAGGCGATCCCGTTGTCGTAGTCGCGCCGCCAGACCCCGGTGCTCAGCTGCTGGGC
>JAJPKB010000527.1 GCA_021323915.1 Chloroflexota bacterium
CAACGCCTTGCCCTTGGGGCAGGTGTAGCGATCCGCGACCGGATCGTCGCTGAAGCGCTCGATCGGCACCTCCCGCCGCTCCGCCGTCGAGGGCTTGAGCGGGATCGAGGGGGCAATCGCGCGCTGCTCCAACGTCAGGTAGTTGCTGATCGTGCCGTACTTGCTGGGGCGTGCTGATGCTGGACGACATCAGCGTCGGGGTCAGTCCGGCTGACCATCCGCTGGTTCAGGAGCAGGAGAGGCCGATTTGGCCGATCGCCCGGGCCGATGTGGTGCACCGGGGGCGGCGGGTCGCCGGGCTCCGGTGGGGGCTCGAGCGACTCGGCCGAGCGGGTCGGGGCGACGACCCGGGGCAAGGCTGGACGCGCGGCGTCCGCCGGAGTGGTGTCTTCGGTTGGCGGCGCGGCCCGGACCACCCGCAGGGTGGAGGACGGCGTGCCGCCTGCTCCCTCTCCCGGCGGGTCGGGCGCCGGGTTCTCCTCCCCGATTCGTGCGACGTGCTCACCGATGTCAGGCAGTTGACTGGCCAGCGCCCGACTTCCCACCCGGTTGACATCCGCATCAGCCGCAACCAGGGTGCTGTCGACGTAGAGGAGGTTCCCGCGAACCAAGCCGGCCTTCTCGCATTGGCGGATGATCTCGGTGAAGAAGCCCCGGTAGACGGTGGGCCCGAACCGGACGCGGGCCTTCGAAAGGACCGAGTGGTCCGGGATCGCCTCGTCGAGGTCCTAGCCGAGGAACCAGCGGTAGGCCAGGTTCAAGGCGATCTCCTGGACCAGCCGGCGTTGGGAGGTGATGCACGCCTGCCCCTATCTGGTGAATGGGCTGCGTCGCGCCGGATTCGCCGGCGGCTGGCTCGACGACGCCAACGGTGCGACGGCGTAAGGGAACACGAGTCACGACCTCGCCGGCACCGACTGAGCGGGCAGGTGGAAAGAAGGTGTCCTTCGGGACTTTGGATGAGCGAATCTGCGTCTCCGAGCAGCGTGGCCCGGGGGACGACAACGATGTGGAAGATTCAATGCGCGTGGTGTCGCCGGATGAAAGGCGCGGGAGGGTATCCGGTCGGAGTGCCGCTCCCAGTTCGAAGCGCGGAGTCACACGGGATTTGTCGGGTGTGTAAGGCACAGGTGATGGCCGGGTCCGCCATCCAAATTCCCCACTCCCGCGAGGGGCTCAGGCGCGCCGTCCTAACCCGGGGACACCGGTAGGAAGCGATAGCCCTCTCCCGGTACCGTGGCGATGAACCGGGGACTCCGCCAACCATTCTGCAGTTTGATCCGCAAGTCGTGGATGTGCCGGTCGACCACGTTGCTGTCGGGCCCGAAATCGACGCCCCAGAGCGCGTCCAGGATCTCATCGCGGGTCACCACCCGGCCGGCGTTGGCCGCTAGCAAATAGAGCAGACTCTGCTCTAACCCGGTCAGGTGCAGCTCGGACGATCCTACGCGCACCTGGCGATTCAGAATGTCGATCTCGAGCTCTCCCAGCTTCAGCACCGGCTTCAGGGGAACGTCCTCGCCGAGGCTGCGTCGCGTGATCACGAGAACGCGGGCCAGCAACTCTTCCGGCGAGAGCGGGACGGTCATGATGTCGTCCGCGCCCTGATCGAACGCCGCCAGCTTGGTCTTGAGGTCGCCTCGTCGGGTCAAGGCGAGAACGGGAATCCGGGGGTGACCGTCGGGTTGAGTCTGCCTGATCCGTCGGACCAGCTGGTCATCGCCATTGTCCAGATCGACGACGGCGAGCCGCGGCTGCCAGTCCTTGATGATCGTCGTCGCCAGGTCAAGGTCTGGCACGTCGCGCGCGACGTAGATGCCATGGTTGAGCGTCAGCTTCACCGTTTCGCCAAGCAGCCGCTGCTTCGTAAGGATGAGGACGCGTAACGGCCGATCTTGATCGACGGACACGATGCTACCTCCTCATGAGCGACTGACCGCGCGAAGTCGGGTCCCCCGACTTCCGCCCACCCGCGAATGACGAAACCGTAATGACGGGGCGATGCCCGGCCTCTATTTTAACACTCGGGGCTTGAAAAAGAGCGGTCGTCCCGGTTCGTGGCGATGCCATTTTCGACGTCGAGAGTGGGACGTGTGACAACGTCGCGGTCAAGGACGAACGGCCATAGCTGGTGATCTTTCTTTCTAGGGCCCTCGGCCTCGCCTCTGCTCTCCACGGCTCGTCGACGGCGGTGATGGTGTCACGTCACCGCCGTTCTTCTTTCGGGTGCTTCGTCGGCTCATTCGGGAGGCGCGAGGCGACGGTCCCCCTGACGCGACCGAGATGACGGAACCGTCATGACAGTGGTGCGCCCAGCGTGTAGTCTCCGATGAAGGGTCTGGACACAAATCGCTTCCCGATTGGGACATCCTCGCCGCTGAGGACGAACGATCGATGCCAAACGGGCCAATTCGGGAGACAGTTTCTGGCCGGCCTGGGAGTACGGAAGGATAAGCGATGGAACAATCACCCGAGACACGATCGGTCGAACGACGCGAGGTCAGTCAGGTCGCCTCACGATCGACCCCGGCGAACCCGCCGGTCGCGGGTCCGAATGGCTTCGAACAGACGGAACGGGTCGCCCAGAGTCCGATGGGGGTCGAGCGGCGCGAGCAAAGTGTCGTGGACGGAGCCGGCGGCGAGCACCGCCAAACGAGCACCCGCGATTACGCGGCCGAGCAGGGCCTGCAGCTCTACAAGGTCTTGCAGCTGGTCTGGCTGGTTCTCGCTGTGATCGAGGTGCTGATCGGCC
>JAJPKB010000684.1 GCA_021323915.1 Chloroflexota bacterium
CCTGGTCGGCGACGTAGGCATCGTTACCGACGACGGCGACATCCTGGACGTTGGTCAACGTCGCGGCGACTCCGACCAGCGCAGGATGGGCCGGTGCCGACAGCTCGACGACCGCGAGCCCGTGGCCGTAGCCCTCAGCCAGGTAGGCACGGTTGTCCTGGACGACGAGATCCTCGACGAGGCCGGGCGTGGCCAGCGAGTCCGCGACGACCGGGTGGGAGGGATCGCTAACGTCGACCACGTCCAGTCGGTTCCCCCGACCGAGGAAGACCCGCGATCCGTCGACCGCGAGCGCGGAGGGGTTAGACTCCGGCAAAGTCCCGACCTGGATTGGCTGAGCGGGATTCGCGAGATCCAGGATCCGCAGCGCGCCCACGGTCCGCGCGTTTCCAGGGTCGAGAATATAGGCCAGGTGTCCCTCGATCGCCAGGCGCGTCGCGTAGCCGAAGCTCGCGCTGGCGCCCAGCGCAGGCGCACCGGGTTCGCGAAGTCGCAACCGACCGGAATCATCGTCCTCGACTGGAAGAGGTAGACCTCGACGTTGACGAGCGGACCGCCCGGATCGTAGCGGCCGCCCGGATAATGTGGCCAGACGACCTCGATCTTGGCGTCGACGGACGGCGCGGCGGCGGCAACGGCGGCCGGCCTGAGCGCGTCGTTCCCGAGGGTCGTTAGGGCGAGGGCGGCGGGAAGGCTGGCGAGCAAGAAATGGCGGCGGTACATAACTCGCTCCTTATTCTTGCGTAAAAGCGTTGGTCAGGTCGGTATTCGGCAGACGGCTCGTGTCTCGCACCCATCTGGGCGCGCCCGGGTCGTACTGCTTGTAGAAGGGACTGTTCTGCGCTTCCTGATTCAGGTCGGGCGGGAGATTCTGGCCGGTGATGATGCTCTTCAGGTAATCGGCGAGCAGGATGCCCTGAGTGCAGTTGCAGCCCGCGTCGTACATCATAATCCCGCGCTGGAAGCGGAGGTAGACGAAGTTGTGATTGTTCGGATCCACTGTCGGCTGGCTGGTGGGGACGCCCCAGACCTCCAGGTCAAGGCCGGCGAGCAGGCTGGAGTTGCCGCCGTTGGGGAAGGCGACGGAGAACGGCACGGTATTCTGGAACGTCTGGTAGAAGTTGACCGGCTTCCCATTGAAGCTATCCGGGGCGTGGGCCTTCACCCAGGCGAGGACGGACGGGGCGTCGGTGGGGTTCGGGGCCGTGGCGACGAATGATGCGCCAAAGGCCGGAAAGGTAGCAAAGTTGAAGCTGGTGTAAGGCAGCAGGCCCGGGTCGAGGACGTTCAACAAGCGGGCCTGCCCGTTGGGGCCGATCTGGACGATGCGCCGCTGGAAGAACTGGACCTGGAACCCTTGGAACAGGAAGGTGCGGCTGACCGGGTAGCCGAAGGTCGTGATACCACCGCGGCGATTGAAGTAGTCCCAGATCGTATCATTGTCGATCCGAAAGCCGGTCTGGGGAAAGTAGCGAGCGTCGTGGGGAACGGATGGGGGCTGTGGTACGAAAGGCTCGACATCAATCGTTGATCCCGCTGTAGAGGTCGTACAGGGCGGTCCGGGAGGAACGGCGGCGAAAGGAGGCACAGTGCTGAAGGGAGCCGAGAGCGTACCGTCGTTCGGCAGCTTGATCTTCAGACCATAGGGCCCCGGAGGCGCAGGCTGCAGGCACAAGTTGCTCCAGCTTATGAAGGTGAGAGCCCTCGCGCCTGGCTGAAGGGTCACGGTCGCCACGGCAGACTGCGGTACCGAGGACGCATAGTTTTCGGTGACGGGAAGAGCAGCGCCATTGCCATCCACGACCTGTACGGCGGGTATCCACTGCAGCGTGCAGGCCTGCGACGACGTGTTCGAGTAGACGATCTCGCCACCCAATACCTCCCGGTGAGCAGCATTCGCATTCGTTAAAACTACCTGGGCGACAGCGGACAGGTCAGTAGCGACACAGGCTGACGGCGGGTTTTCGGCGAAGGCAGCGCCAACCATCGCACTGCCAGACGCCACGACCAGGAAGAAGGTGAGAAGAGCGGTGATGATCCGGCGAGTATCCATGATGAAATTCTCCTTTTGGATGAGTTCGCTCCGCTTCCTGGTGGCCCCGCAAGGGAATCCCGTTGCAATTGGAAGCCGTAGCTCTCAATCAGAATAACGTGAGAGTCACCGCACCGGTTTCGCGCGTTTACTTGACGTCAGAGACGAAGTCGGATTGGAGGGAGCCGGCGGCCAATGAGGATAGGCTGGTCGACGCTGTAACATTCATCCAAGAAGTGTGTCTTAAAAGAATGAATGCAGATGCCGCGAGGATGAACCGAATGCGTCGGTGGCAGGCCGGGAATGCAAAGAACCTGGACCTCTGTCCGGAGGAAATCGCTCTGCTCGAGCAGGCGCGCAGCGATCCCTCCCGATTCGCGCCGATCTACGAGCGCTACTTCTCCCGGATCTACCGCTACTGCCTGCGTCGCGTCGGGCGTCCGGACGTGGCCGAGGATCTCACCAGTGTGATCTTCACCAAGGCGCTGCTCGGACTCCGCGATTACCGCG
>JAJPKB010000580.1 GCA_021323915.1 Chloroflexota bacterium
CGGCAGGCGGCTCCGGGAGCGCCGGCGCCGAGCAGCGCTACTTCGTCGACTGCCTGCTGAACGGCCGGCCGATCGAGGGCGCCGCCAGCCCACGGGTCGCGCGCGACGCCCAGGAAGTGATCGAGGCCGCCTACCGGTCGGCGCAAAGCGGACGCTCGGTCCAACTGCCGATCGCCTGACACCCGGCCGGGACTCGGCGGGGAGCGAGTCCCGGCGGATCCAGGGCATCTCCAAGGCTCTCATTCCCGGTTGCGCACCTTCCGAGTGGAGCTAGCGTAGCCGCGGCTTCACGCGGTATGATACGCGCACCATCGGGGACCGGGCACGATGGGCAGCCCCGACTGACTCTCGCTTTCCTATCGTGCTTCGACTTGCTCCCCGCCGGTGGAGAGGCTTCCCTGAACGTGAGGAGAAGGAGATGTCCGATCCCGCCCTGACTCGTCGACGCTTCGTCGGCTCGCTTGCGCTCGCGCTTGTCGTGGCGCCCCTCGCGGCGTGCGAGCAGTCGGCCACTGCCCCGCCGACGACCGCACCGCGGTCCGCGCCCCAACCGACGACGGCCCCGGGTTCCGTGGCGTCGCCGACGTCGGGAGCCCGCGCCGTGCCGTCGCCCGCCACGGGCGAGAACGTACCACTCAGCATCGCCGTTCGCTCCGACGCGCTGTTTACCTGGCAGACGGAGGCCGCCAAGCAGTTCGGCCAGGACCACCCGAGCGTCACCCTGACGATCAGCCAGGTGAATTACGCGGATATGGCCAAGAAGCAGCTGGTCATGCTGGCCAGCGGAACCATGCCGGACGTCGTCTTCAGCGGCGCGAAGTGGTTCTCCTACTCGGCCTACAAGGGCGCCTTCCTCGCCATCGACGACTTCGTCAAACAGGCGAACACGAGCCTCGACGACTTCTTCAAGGATGCGATCGCGTCCTGTCAGCTCGACGGCAAGCTATACGGTCTCCCCTATACCCTGAACACTGGCAATACCAACATCATTTACTACAACAAGGACCTACTCGCGGCAAAGGGGGTGAAGGAGCCGACCGACGACTGGACGATGGACAAGTTCGTCGACATGGCAGCCAAGCTCACCGACGCGCCAAAGCACATCTACGGCACGGACCTCCTTCCGACCAGCTATTACGACCTGGACACCTGGGCGCGGAGTCTGGGCGGTGAGATTCTGTCCGCCGACGGAAAGCAGTTCACCCTGGCCGCGGATCCGAAAACCGAGAATGCCGCGCGCTGGGTCACCGAGCTGCGCACCAAACACCACGCCGCGCCGAGCCGTGCCGATTCGCAGGGAATCGGGTTCCCGGCCGGTCAGATCGCGCTGAACTGCGACGCGACGTACGACGTCGGGGGTCGGGGGAAGACGATTGGCAACCGCTTCAAATGGGACGTCGTGCTGGCGCCGGTTGGGACTGGCGGCCTGCGGGGCTACGAGATCTTCGTCTCGATGTTCTCGTTGTACAGCAAGACCAAGCACCCGTCGGAGGCATACGCGCTCCTGGCCGCCGAGCTTTCCCCTGAGACGGCGATGCACGCTTTCGTGGCGCAGGGCCTGCCGCCAGCCCGTCCGTCGATCTGGCTGTCGCCCGAGGCGGGCAAGATCAGCTCGATCTTTGGTCGGGTGTCCAAGTGGCTGGCCGACGGCCACGATCGGGGGCCTTTCCCGATGCCCAACAATCTGCGCTTCTCCGAGCTCGACGATAAGTTCACAAACCTCATCCCGCCGATCTACTACGGCGAGGTCGCCTTCGACGATGGCATCAAGAAAGTTCAGGATGAGTGTCAGCAAATCGTCGCGTTGGCGCGTGGTTAGACGTGTCAAGGCCATTGAAGAGGACGTTTGATGGATAGCCAGCCACCGAACCTGCTGGTCGTGATGACCGACGAGCACGGACCGATGTTCAGCGGCACCCACGGTCATCCCCTGGTCGAGACGCCGGCGATGGATCGCCTGGCTGCCGACGGGGTGACCTTCGGCGCGGCCTACTGCAACAGTCCTTTGTGCGTCCCGTCGCGGATCTCTTTCATGACCGGCCGCTATGTTCATCACGTTGCCGGCTGGGATAACAGCACGCCCCTGCCGAGCGATGCGCTGACCTGGCCCTGGCTGCTCCGCTCCCGTGGCTACGACGTCGCGCTCTCCGGAAAGATGCACCTGATTGGTCCGGACCGCCTCCATGGATTCACCCGTCAACTGGCGGTGGACCTGCACGCGCGGAGCTACCACGAGATGTTTCCCTGGAACGAAGGGATTCATCCACCGCCTCGTTCCTGGGAAGGCGTCGATCGCGCCGGGCCGGGCACGACCGAGGAGATCGAAGCCGACGATCTTGCCGAGCGTGCCGCGCTGGACTACCTGCGCGACCCGGCCCGGCGCGCCCAGCCTTTCGCCCTCTGCGTCGGCTTGATCGCGCCCCACTTTCCGCTCGTCGTGCCGGAGCCATACTTTTCGCGCTATTACCCCGGTCGCACCGATCTGCCCAACCTGCCGCCGGGGCACCTCGAGCACCTGCCCCCAGCCGCCCAACGGCTGCGGACGGCGTTCGGGCTGCAACGGGATCATTCACCCGAGCAGCTTCGTCGCGCCCGGGCCGCTTACTACGGTCTGGTGTCCTACGTCGACGACAAGCTCGCCCGCCTTCGCGCCTGCCTCGAAGAACAGGACCTGGCCAGGAGCACGGTCGTGATCCACACGTCGGATCACGGCGAGATGCTTGGCGAGCACGGCCTCTGGCGCAAGTCAACCTTCTACGAGCAGGCGGCCCGGGTGCCCTTGCAGATCGCCGGACCGGGGATCGTCTCGGGGCGGCGGATCGGCCAGGCGGTGTCTCTGGTCGACGTCGTCGCCACGATGCTCGACCTGGCCGGCTTTTCGAAAGACGAACGAGAGTCCTGGCGACTGGATGGCCAAAGTCTGCTGCCGCTGCTTCGGGGCGACGCCGCGTCCGGGGCGGACGAAGTGTTCGCGGAGTACACCGCGCACGGCACCGACCGCGCGCGGGCGATGCTCCGGTCGGGGCGCTGGAAGCTCTGCTACAACCACGGCGACCCGCCCGAGTTCGAGTTGTATGACCTGGCGACCGATCCCGGCGAGTTCACGAACCTGGCAGATGAGCCGTCTGCCCGGGCAACGCGGGCCGCTCTCTTCGAGCGGCTGCTCGCCGAGTGGGATCCGGTCGCGGTCACGGCGGCAGTGCTTCAGAGTCAGCGCGAGCGCTGGCTGATTCGCCGCGCGCACGGGGCAGCCGAGCCGATATTCTGAGGGGGGAAACCACGCGGATACAGCGATGGACGCTGTCAAAGGCCGCGTCAGACTTGATTGCTGCCCACCCAGCGCTCGCCGGGACTCGCGGTCTCCGATCGGATCTGGCGCAGGCCGCCGGGCGTCGCCGACGCGCCTCGCAGCGGTCGATGCTGGTAGGTCGCCGGCAGCGGCTGACCGGTGACTGCCTCCAGACGGCGGATCTGGCGCGATACCACGTCCGGATGACTCGTCGCGACGTTCTCCGACTCGGACGGGTCGTTCTTCAGGTCGAAGAGACGGAGATCCGCGGACGGCTTCGTCGTGTCGAGGATCAGGTTCCAGGCCGAGTCGCGCACCGACGCAAACTGCTCCCAGCCGATCACGACGTGGTCGCGCGCCGTCGGCGCGCCGTCCACGACCATCGGCCAGAGATTTTCGCCGTCGACCCGCGGGCACGGGATACCTAGCAGGTGCAGCAGCGTCGGCAAGAGATCCTGGTTCTGGACGAACGCGTCACAGCCCTGGCCTCGGCCGGACAGGTCCGGGTGGCGAAGCATCAGGTTGATCTGGGTGTTGTACGGGTAAAGCCGCGATCCGGACTTGCCGAATTGCCCCTTGTCCCAGAGCTCGGTTCCGTGGTCGGACATCACGACGACAACGCTGTCGTTCAGCGCGCCAGTCCGCTCGAGGGTATCGAGGAAACGCCCGAAGCGCTCGTCGCAGAAGGTGACATAGCCTTGATAGCGCGCCTTCGTCCGCGCGATGTCGCGCGGATCCGCCTCCGCGCCCGCGTCGAAGGCATCCCCGTGAACCATGCGGTGCCATGCCGCCATCCGCTGACGGTCCGGGCCGGCCGGCAGCCGATTCAGCAGCTGAGGAACGACGA